>CATDDF010000068.1 GCA_949498175.1 Alphaproteobacteria bacterium
AGGGCGTGCCCCATTTGCGCTGGCCGGTATCCATATAGAAATGGAAAAACGCGTCCCAATGGCTCTCGGTCAAATCACTACCGGTCAGCCATTCCACCTCAATGCCGTTTTCCAATGCTTTGGCGCGTTCTTTACGCAAGTTCTTGCGCTTGCGCGAGGCCAGTGCCTCGAGGAAATCATCAAAGCTCGTATATTCATTATTCATCCAGTGAAATTGCTGGTCGGTGCGTTGCAAAAAGCCTTGTTGGCCTAGTTGCTGCCAACTGTCTTCGGGCAGGAAATTAATATGCAGGGAAGATGATTGCAGCTTATCGAGCAGGGTCAGGCTACCCGCCAAAAGGCTGGTCTCATAACCCGCCGCATTGGGCCCGTCGCGCACCAGCAAGCGTCGCCCACCGGCGGGGGTGAAAGGCACGGCGCAAAGCAGCTTCGGGTAATAATTACCACCCGCGCGATGGAAGGCATCGGCCCAGCCATAATCGAAAATATATTCGCCCTGACTGTGGTTTTTCAGATAAAGCGGCATGACCGCCTGCACCTTGCCGTCGCTGTCTTCCAGCACCAAATGCTGACCGAGCCAGCCGGTTTCGGAAACCGCCGAGCCGCTTTCTTCAAGCGCCAACAAAAACGCATGGCGCAAAAACGGGTTGTAAATTTGGCTGTCCGGATTGGCGCAAGCGTCCCAATCTTCTGCCGCCACGGCAGCGAGACTGGAAATCACTTTAAGCTGAACAGTCGGCGCGTCGCTCATCCGGCGACCTCAATCACCGCGTCAATCTCAACCGCCCAATTCATTGGCAGGCTGGCGACGCCAACCGCAATGCGCGAATGTATGCCGCGTTCGCCGAATAAATCATGCATCAGTTCTGACGCGCCGTTAATCACCGCGGGCTGATGTGTGAAGTCGGGTGTTGAATTGACAAAACCGTTGAGGCGAACAATCCGCACCAGTCGGTCAAAATCACTATTCAGCGCAGCTTTCAACTGCGCGACAATATTCAGTCCGGCTATTTGTGCCGCGCGCGCGCCGTCTTCAATCTCTAAGCCATCGCCCAAGCGGCCCGTCACCACGGCACCGCTGGCACCTATGGGCCCTTGCCCTGAGACCATCAGCAGATTGCCGGTTTGCACATAGGGCACGTAAGCGCCCAAAGGTGCTTTTGCCTCGGGCAAAGTCAGGCCGTGTCGGTCGAGAATTTGGTTAATTTCGTTCATATCCGTCTCGTCTTCAATTTAGGGCATCCGCCAGCATAAGCTAACGCGGCATTTCGTGACACTAAAGGCCGCGTCCTTTTTTAATGCTGCCGTCGCCGAATTTATCACGCAGATTGTCTATCGCCTGTTCAGCCGCTTTGCGGCGCGCTTTATCCGGGTCGGCCAAATCGGGCGGGTCAGCCAATTGCGCGTCAACCAATCCGGAAACGCCAATGCCGATAAGGCGAAACTTTTGCTCGGGCTGCTCGGCCAAGACTTGCCGCAAAAGTTTGCTGCCTTTCTCAAACATCACATCGGCCAATTGCGTCGGGTCGGGCAGGGAGGCATTGCGCGTCAGTGATGACAGGCGGTCGGCTTTCATCTTCAACACCACGGTCTTGCCCGCCACGCCTTTGGCCTTGCAGCGCTTGGCGGTCTTCTCGCTCAAGCGCCAGAGATGTTTTTCTAAGGCTTTCACATCGTTCATGTCTTCATTGAAAGTGGTTTCGCTGGAAATCGACTTGGCCGCACTGCTCGGCACGATTTTGCGACTGTCTTGCCCCCGCGCCAGTCGCGCTAGCCGCAATCCTATGGAGTCATAGCGTTTGACCAGTTCGGCCTCATCGATTTTTTGTAATTGTGCCACGTGTCGAATGCCGTCACGCGCCAATTTGGCTTGCATGGCTTTGCCGACGCCCCAAATGGCACTGACCGGCAGGCTTGCGAGAAAGTCGAGTGTTTCAGCTTCGCCGATAACGGAAAAGCCGCGTGGTTTGTCGAGATCGGAAGCCAGCTTGGCAAGGAATTTATTATGGCTCAGGCCGATAGATACGGTGATGCCGATTTCTTTTTCAATGCGATTGGTCAGTTTCACCAGGCTGAGGGCCGGTGCGCCGCCATGCAGCCGTTCTGTGCCGCGCAAATCCATAAACGCTTCGTCAATCGATAGCGGTTCGACCAATGGCGTCAATTCGCGCATCAAATCCCGCACCTCGCGGCCGACACGGCCATATTTTTCCATATCGGGCTTGATGATGACCGCATCGGGGCAGGCTTTGGTCGCCTTGAACATGGGCATGGCGGAATGCACGCCGTGAATGCGCGCAATATAGCAGCAAGTGGACACGACACCGCGCCGCCCACCGCCGATAATCACCGGCTTGTCGTTCAATTCAGGATTATCGCGCTTTTCGACCGCTGCATAAAATGCGTCGCAGTCGAGATGCGCCACGCCAAGCTGCATCAGCTCGCTATGGCGCACAAGGCGCGGCGAGTGGCAAGACGGGCAGCGCAGCGCATCTTCGGCGCTCAGAGTGCAAGGCTGCACGCAATCGCGGCATAATGCCGTGAGCGGCTCATCTATGGGCGTTGATTTTTCCCGTAATCCAGTCATGCACCTCGCCCCAAACATCAATGCGGGCAGTGGCGCCGTCGGCTTTGCCAATCAGCTTTTGCAGACGCGGGTCAGCGATAAAGTGAATGCAATGCACATGCGGCGCATCTTCCGCAACCGAATTGATATTGTGCGGTATATCGTCGAGAAAGAAAACCGGTCCGTCCACTTTATCGGCCAGCCATTTCACCGGTGCGCCTTTCAAACCGCTATTGACGACCACCGGATAGTCCATGCCGTGACCTTTCAGATTGTCGATACGCGCTTGTTTGTGGTCGGCAGGAAGATTGGTCAGCACAATAATTTGCGCGTGGTCGGAAAGCGCGGCGAGATATTCAGCCGCGCCGTCGGCCGCCTCAATATGCGGCGTCTCGGCGGCAAAGAAATCATCAATCAGCGTCGGTATTTGCACCGGCTCATTGGTTTCGCGCGATTTGATATTATTGCTCAGGCCGAAATTTTGCAGGTCAATCCACAACCCTTGGCTTTCCAGATATACCTCCACCCGCTCCATAAATTTCAGCAGCACTTCATCGGCATCGGTAATGATGAGCGGGCGCGCCGCATCCAAGCTCAGCGCTTCCAATTGGCTCATAATTTCGGGGGCAATCTCACTCATATCTCACTCAACTCACGTCCAATGCGGTAAATCCCCTCCGGGCAGGGTCATGCGCGCTTGCGCCGGATGCTCGGGGTCAATTTCATGCACCTCACAAAATTCAGTCAGCAGCGCTTCATCAAACAAAAAGAAATCCAGCACACCGGCCAGCATTTCAGGGTCTTGCGCGCGCTCCATAATATCGCCCGGCCCCATGCCGGAAAGCGCCGCGAAGCGGTCCATCATCTCGTCAATTTC
>CATDDF010000069.1 GCA_949498175.1 Alphaproteobacteria bacterium
AGCCGACACTGGCATCAACCAAACGCTCACCGCTGACCATAGCGCGGCGGCGAATGACGTAAGGCACTTGCGGCTCAGTATCGGTGTAAACGAGACGACCTCCAGTCGGCGGCCGCTTGCCGTTCATCACATCATAACCGCTCACCGTTTGGTCAACGAGGTGAAAATTCATTTTCGCGGTTTGGCCTAGCAAGGCTTTCAGACGCTCAGGGTCATCCAAGCCCGGAACTTGCACCAAAATACGTTTCTCACCTTGCCGCTGAATGGTCGGCTCGGTCGTGCCAAGCTCATCAACCCGACGACGAATAATTTCAATCGACTGCTGCACTGTGCGCGTATTGCGCGCGGCAATCGCGTCTTCAGTGACCAGCAAAACAAAGGTTCGCCCTTCCGTATTCTCAACCGATAAATCAGCGCGCTGCTCAAAACTGGTTAACACGCTGGAGGTAACGGGTTGTGCCAAGCCTTGCAGCACTGACGCGGCTTTTTCCATATCGTCATTGTCGCGAATGGTAACGCTGACGCCACCATTAACCCGTGACAGATTTGAATAGCCGACGCGCTCTCCACGCAAGGCAAGACGGATATCCGATGTTAAATCCTCCAGTCGCTCGCGCTCCACCGTGTCGGTATCGACAGAAAGCAGCAAATGCGAACCGCCCTGCAAGTCCAATCCCAAATTGAGTGTGCCGGACGGAATAATGCCCGGCAGCGATAAGCGGGTTTCTTCGCGCATGAAATTCGGCATGGCAAAAAGCACGCCCAAAAGCAAAAGCAGAGCGATGCCGGTGATTTTAAAATTGGAAAAATGCAGCATGTGACGCCTGTGGCCTCAAATCAGTCGCTATTTTTGCCGCGGACGCTGATAATCATGGATTTCACGACCTTCATGCGAGCATTTTCGGCGAAATCCACTTCCAATTCATCATCGCCGACTTTCGCTACCTTACCGACCAAGCCGCCTTGCGTAATCACCGTATCGCCGCGCGAAACGGCATTGACCATAGCTTCATGCTCGCGTTGGCGTTTTTGTTGCGGCCGTAAAATCATGAAGTAAATAATGGCAAAAACCATAATCAGCGGGAACAGCAGTTCAAACAGCGCATTTCCACCGGAAGCGGCTTGTGCATAGGCAGGTGTAATCAACATTTAATTCTCCGTATTGATGTGGCGGACTATACGCAAGAAGCGCCATCAGGCCAAGCGTTTAAGGGTTAAATTAGTGATTGCGGATTAACCGCGCGCGTACCTTTTCGCAATTCAAAATGCAATTGCGGACGCTCGACATTGCCGGTGCGTCCGACCTCAGCAACAACATCGCCCTGCTTGACCCGCGCGCCTGGTTTAACGAGGAATTTCGAAGTATGGGCATAGGCCGTCACCCAACCTCCTGAATGGCGGATTAAAAGAAGATTGCCATAACCGCGCAACTCATTGCCGGTATAGACCACCACACCGTTTTCGGCAGCGCGTATCGGCGCGCCCTCGCGCGCGGCAATGTTGATGCCGTCATTATGCAAACCGCCATCTTTAGGGCCGAAACTGGAAATTATCGCGCCCTTTACCGGCACCAAAAACCGCCCGACGCGCTTCGGCGCGGATGGCATTTTTGTTGGCTTGGCAACAGGGCGCGAGGCCTGCACCACGGCAGGCTGCACGGGTTTCAAACCCGGAATTTGTAAGCGTTGCCCGACGCTGATGGTGAACGGCTTACTCAAGCCGTTGAGTTTGGCCAGTGTCGCCACGTCGGTTTTGTGACTGCGCGAAATCGAATACAGCGTGTCCTTTTTCTTGACTTCGTAAAAGGCCTGCGTCGGCAAGCTAACGCGGTCACCGGGCGACAAAACATAAGGTGGTCGGGCATCATTACTTTCCAATAAAGCGCGCAACGGCACTTTATGGGTTTGCGACAGGCTATAATAAGTGTCGCCCTTTTGCACAACAATCAGACCGTTGGCGGCTTTTTGGGTCGATGCACGAGATTTGGCGTTCTGTTTTTGCTTCCGTGCTTCGGGACGGCGATCCAGCGTTTCGCGTACACGCGACCAAATTTGTGACACACGGCCCGGCTCACCCGGTTCAGGTGCCGCTTTTTTCGCGGATTTGGGTTTTACCGGCGCAGGCCGCGGCGGCACGTCGCTCTCGCTGTCATACCAACTTCCTGATTGCAATGGACCACAACCAACCAAGGCAATCGTTATGAGCATGGCAGCCAAGCCGCGATATTCTTGTTTTTCTTTGAGCGCTTTCGTCATTCAAAAATTGTTGCCAATTCCGCCGCCATATCACTTTGCGTATGGTCCATTTGAAGCGGCGTCACAGCAATATGCCCCTGCACTATCGCCTCAATATCCGTGCCCTTGCCGGGCGTGTAAACCAAATCACCGTTTTCATCCACAAGTCGATCGAAACTATACCAGAAATAGCTGCGCCCGCGCGGGTCGGTGCGTTCTTCCAAACCGAGAATGCTGCGGTCGCGTTTTCCCTGTTTAACGACACGAATTTGCGGATTGTCGTTCACATCAATATGCGGAAAATTGACATTGATGAGTGTTTCCTTCGGCCAGTCCACATTGAGCAGTTCCTCAATCAATGACGGCGCATGCTTTTCGGCAATCTCAAAGCGCGGTGTCCATTCGCCGGGATTGCCGGTAAACAAAACCGCTTGCGACATGGCAATTGATTTAATGCCGAACACTGTGCCCTCTTTGGCTCCGGCCACTGTGCCGGAATAGCTGACATCTTCGGCTATATTTTGTCCGAAATTGACGCCTGACAGAACCAAATCAGGCGGGTTGTCGCGCAGCACATGGCGCGTTGCCACCATCACGCAATCGGTCGGTGTGCCCGTCACCGCATAGCGCTTCGGCTCAATTTCCATCACCCGCATCGGCTTTGACAGGCTCAGCGAATGGCTCGCACCGCTCATTTCCTCAGCCGGTGCAAACACCCACACATCATCGGAAAGCGTTTCGGCAATCTTTACCGCCGACACCAAGCCGGGGGCATCAATGCCGTCATCATTGGTGACCAATATGCGTCCGACCGGCTTAGCCATTTGTTTCCCCTATGATTTCTAAGCCACCCATATAAGGCCGCAAAACTTCCGGAACACTGACCGTGCCGTCTTCATTCACGTAGTTTTCCAACACCGCAACTAGTGTGCGCCCAACAGCGAGGCCGGAACCGTTCAGCGTATGCACAAAATGCGTCTGTTTTTCGCCTTCATGGCGGTAACGCGCATTCATACGCCGACCCTGGAAATCGCCACAATAAGAGACGCTGGAAATTTCCCGATAGGCGTTTTGCCCGGGCAGCCAGACTTCGAGGTCATAGGTCTTGCGCGCACCAAAGCCCATATCGCCTGTGCAGAGCTGCATCACCCGATAGGGCAATTCGAGCCGCTTCAGCACTTCTTCGGCGCATTGGGTTTTACGCTCTAGTTCGGCTTCGCCGCTTTCTGCATCAACAATGCTGACCAACTCGACCTTGGTGAATTGGTGTTGGCGTATCATGCCGCGAGTGTCGCGTCCCGCCGCGCCCGCTTCTGAGCGAAAGCATTGTGTCAAGGCGGTAAAGCGCAAAGGCAGTGCGGCGGCATCGGTAATCTGCTCACGCACCAAATTGGTCAGCGTCACTTCAGCCGTTGGCGTCAGCCAATAGCCATTTTCCGTGCGGAACAAATCTTCAGCAAATTTCGGTAACTGGCCTGTGCCGTAAACCGCATCATCGCGCACCAAAACCGGCAAGGCGGTTTCGCGATAACCGAACTCATTAATGTGCAAATCAATCATGAAATTGCCGAGCGCGCGGTCAAGGCGCGCAAGCGCATCGCGCAAAACAACAAAACGCGAGCCGGATAAAGCGGCGGCGGTTTCAAAATCCATCATGCCGAGTGCTTCACCGATCTCAAAATGCTCAGCCTTGCCCTCGCGCGGTTTGCCATGGCGACGAATTTCGACATTGGCATCTTCATCTTGACCGACCGGCACATCATCAAGCGGCAAATTGGGAATGGCGGCCAAAGCTTCTGTCAATTCAGCATTGGTCACACGCTCGACTTCTTCAGCCTTTTGCAATTCTTCCTTCAGACCCGCGACTTCATCCATCAAGCGTTGTGCTTCGGCGTCATCGCCCTGCCCTTTGGCTTGACCGATTTTCTTGGAGGCCTCATTGCGGCGCGTTTGCAAATCTTGCGCTTCAGCAATGGCGGCACGTCGCTTATCGTCCAACACCAACATGTCAGCCGCGCATGAAGACACACCGCGCGTAGCCATTGCGGCATCAAAAGCGTCTGGGTCTTTGCGTATGGCGTTAATATCATGCATGGGCGACTCGCTTGGCTCTATTCATGTTCTGTATAAAGCGGCGCGCGCGCAAAAGCCAGTCGCACCGCCTTAATCAACCTCTTCATCACGAGGTTTTTGCATCGCCGCGACGCACCAAATGGAAATCTCATATAAAAGCAGCGTCGGCACACCCAATCCGATTTGGCTGATAAGATCGGGCGGCGTCAGCACAGCGGCAACCGCAAAAACAGCGACGATGGCATAGCGCCGTTTGGCGCGCAGGCCATCTGCCGTGACAAGGCCAATACGCCCGAGCAAGGTCAAAATCACCGGCAATTGGAAACACAGGCCGAAGGCCATCATCAACACCATTGTGAAAGATAAATATTCGCTGACCCGATTGACCATGCGCACATCTGCGCTGCCATTGCCGCCGCTCTGTTGCATAGACAGAAAAAACTCAAAGGCCATCGGCATGACGAGAAAAAATACCAATGATGCACCGAGCGCAAACAAAAGCGGCGAAGCAATAAGATAAGGTAAAAAGGCGCGCCGCTCGTTCTCGTAAAGGCCGGGTGCGATGAAGCGATAGAGCTGATAGGCAATAAAGGGAAAAGCCACAAAAAGACCGGCAAACATGGCCAGCTTAATCTGGGTAAAAAAGAACTCATGCGGTGCGGTGTAAATCAGTTGTAAATCGGTTTCGCCATGCGCCGCTTGCTCAAATGGCCAAAGCAAAAAGGCAAAAATATCTGTCGCGAAAAACATACACACGCCAAAGGCCAGCACAAACCAGACAACGCACCATAAAAGCCGGGTGCGCAATTCGACCAAATGGTCGAGCAAAGGCATTTCACTGCGCGCCAAATCCCCCACTTGATCAGCCACGCTCACCATCCTTTTTATCTTTCTTGCCGTCGAACAAATCCGGCAGATCAATATTCAAATCTTCGTCTGCCAGTTTTTTCAATTGTTGACGCGCGTCAATCTCAGACGATATTTCACTCATCTGCCCGCGAAATTCGGTCGCAACATCGCGCATTTGGCGCGCATAACGACCTAATGCTCTTAAAAGATTGGGAAGTTCTCGCGGCCCCAGAACCAAAAGGGCAACCACGCCGAGAACAAGCATTTCGGTCCAGCCAATGTCAAACATCGGCGCGCTCCGTTATTTCTCGTCGTCCGATTTATCGACCGATTCACCTTCAATGGTCTGTCCACCGTCATTTTCGGCGGTGTTATCAGTCCCTTCACGCAGCCCCTGCCGGAAGCTGGTAATACCACGCGCAACATCGCCCATTAATGAAGAAATGCGACCGCGGCCAAACAGCAATATCAGCAATACGGCAACAACCAGAATTTGTACCCAGCTAATTCCCATAGGTAACCCCTTTGTCCTAATCCTTGAATAGCATGAGGCAGGCTTGCGGCACAAAGAATTTGTGTGTTCCTTCATCGGGCGTTTCCTCGCCCAATATCCGAGCTTCATAGCTATCACCGTTTTCTCCCTCAATGACACATAGCCAACCGGCGCCCATTGAGCGGCTATCGGCAATTTTGCCTTCAAAGCTGAAATCGCCATCATCGCCGCTCAAGGAAATATCGCTCGGGCGCACGCCAACCATGCCATTTTCGGTTTTGAAGAAATTGACCGTGCCGAACATGGTCGCCACCTCCGCTTGCTTGGGCTGGCGGTAAACGGTTTCTGGCGTGTCCATTTGCAATATTTTGCCATCGGCCTGCACAGCAATACGGTCGGCCATGCGCAGCGCATCGGCCGCATCATGCGTGACCACCAAACCCGCCGCGCCGAACTGCTTCAAAAGCCTGAGCGTCAAATCACGCATGCGGTCGCGCAATTGCGGGTCAAGATTGGAAAACGGCTCATCCATTAGCACCAAACGCGGCGCAGGAGCCAATGCTCGTGCCAAAGCTGCCCGTTGCTGTTCGCCGCCGGACAGGCTGCTGGGAAATTTATCGGCAAAGCCGGTCAGCCCGACCTCTTTCAACAATTCAAGGGCGCGGGTTTTTTGCTCATTCGGCGTCATGCCGCTCAAGCCGAAACAAATATTGTCGTAAACCGACAAATGAGGAAACAAGGCAAACTCTTGAAACAAAAAACCGATATGCCGCGTTTCCGGCGGAGCGACTCTGTCTGACGTGGAGACAATCTCGCCACCCAGACTTATCGTGCCTTCATCGGGTTTCTCCATACCCGCCGCCAAACGCAAACAGGTTGTCTTGCCGCAGCCCGATGGCCCCAGCAGACAAACAATTTCTCCTTCGGCGATTGAGAAGCTTACATTATCGACCACGCGTTCGCCGCCATAGCTGAAGGAAACGCCATCAAAGCTAAGCGCCTCACTCATGGCGTAGCGCTATCCTCCGCAGCATTGTCGGTCACACCATCGGGCAAATCCATTTCCAACGGCTCCAACTCGCTGCCGTCATCGCCTTCAGCCAGCGGGTCTTCGTCCGGATCGCTATCAGGGTCGGGCGCCGGCACTTCAAAGCCGGGCGGCAACCGATCATCAAGCAGGCCAGCTGCTTTCAATTCTTCAAGCCCAGGCAAATCGGTCAAACTCTCTAACCCGAAATGCAATAGGAAATGGTCTGATGTGCCATAAGTCACCGGACGACCGGGCACACGGCGGCGACCGCGAATTTTCACCCATTCGCTTTCCAGCAACACATCCAGCGTGCCTTTGGAAATCGACACGCCGCGAATATCTTCAATTTCTGCACGGGTAACCGGCTGGTGATAGGCAATGATGGCCAATGTTTCGAGCGCGGCGCGCGACAGGCGACGCTGCTGCACAACATGCTTTTGAAGCGCATGCGCCAAATCCGGTGCGGTGCGGAACACCCATTTATTACCGGTCTTTTGCAGGTTGAAACCGGCACCATCATATTTCTCCGCAATGGCCGTCATAATCGCCGGCACATTGGCATTGGCGTTCAGCTTGTCGGCGATATTGGGAGCATCAAGCGGCTCTTCAGCAGCAAACAAAATGGCCTCTACCGTGCGAATATCCTCTGCCTCGACGGGGCGCAACTCTTCTTGGTTTTCGTCTTCACTCATGTCTCAATCCCCGTTTCTGCCGCTTTAGGGCGCGCGCGGCGAACCAAAAGACTGTCGAAGCTCTTGCCTTGCTGCAATTCAACGCGGCCGTCGCGCGCATATTCCAAAAACGCGCTAAAGCAACTCGCCATTACAGTGCGACGCTTTTGCGGGTCACGAATATCGCCGGCAATAAGGGCGTCCATCACCTCCCAGTCATTAAGCTTACCAAGCAGGCGCTCAATCCGCATGCGGGCGCGCTCAATGCTCAGCACGTCCATTTTTGGCGGCGTCCATTTTTCGTAATAATTGCGCAGTCGTTGTGTAGAATAAGCGGCCAGCACTTCATACAGGCTGGCATCATATTTGCTTTGCCGCTTGATGCGGATACCTTCAGGCATGCCATGAACAAAAAAGTCGCGCCCCAGTAAATCGCGGCCCATAAGCTGCGCCGAGGCGTCGCGCATCGCCTCCAAGCATTTCAATCGGAAGACCAAACGCGCTGCCATTTCCTGAGCGTCGACGGTTTCTTCATCATGTGGCGGTGGTAGAATGAGGCGTGACTTCAAATAAGCCAGCCAAGAGGCCATCACCAAATAATCGGCCGCCAATTCAATTTTCAAATCCTGCGCTCCACGAATGAAATCGAGATATTGCTCGGCCAATGTCAGAATTGAAATTTGTTTTAAATCGACTTTTTGTGTGCGCGCCAAAGCCAGCAGAACATGAAGCGGTCCGTCATAGCCCTCCAAGTGAACGGCCAAGCCATCATCAGTTGATGGCTGATAGGCAATGCCTTCTTGAAAGCCGTCATTTTGTGCGGAATCAGTCTGGTTCTCTTCCATAGTGCCTTATAGCGCGTTCTGCGATTCGGGGAAAATATCAGCCATCAGTTCTCCCCAGACTTTGCGCGCGCCTTTCGGAACATCACAGGTCAGTGTGGCCAATGCTTCATCAACGCGCGCCAAGCGCGGCGCGGCATCGATTGACGGCTTTCGAGGCAATATGTCGGCAATGGCTTGCATTTCCGCCATGTCACCATTGCAGTGCAGAACCACATCGCATCCGGCCTTCAGCGCACCGGTCACCCGTGCGCCCATATCTCCGGCCAAAGCCGACATGGAAATATCGTCGCTCATCAGCAGACCGTCAAAACCGATATGACCGCGAATGACATCGGCTATCACGGCTTTGGAACATGTGCTGACCGCCGCCTTATCAATCGCGGTGAACAGCAAATGACCTGTCATGCCGAGAAGCGCGTCATTTAATTGCTTGAAAGGTTCAAAATCGCTCTGCCGCAGCGTGTCGCTATCGCTGTCAATGCGGGGCAATTCGTGATGGCTGTCGACCGTGGCACGGCCATGCCCCGGCATATGTTTAACGACGGGCAGCACGCCGCCCATTTTCAAACCGTCCATCACAGCGCGGCCCAGCGCGACGACGCGCTCAACATCATTGCCAAAAGCCCGGTCGCCAATCACGTTCGAGGTTTCCGGCAAGCGCAAATCAAGACAAGGGGCGCAATTGACCGAAATGCCCGGTTCGAACAAATCCTGCGCCAATAAAGCCGCGCCGAGCCGCGCCGCCTCAATCGCTGCCGCTTTATCCATTTGATACATTTCGCCATACAGTCCCATTGGAGGATAGGCAGACACAAGCGGCGGCCGAAGCCGCGCCACGCGCCCACCCTCTTGGTCAATCAATATCGGCAGATGCGAATTACCGGACTTGTTGCGCAAGTCATCGGTCAATGCACGCAGTTGCTCACGGCTTTCAATATTGCGGGCAAATAAGATGATGCCCCATGGGCGCACATCATCAAAAAACGCGGCTTCTTCGTCGCTGAGGGTCAGCCCTTGCAGACCGAATATGGCCGGTGAGAAATCTGTCATTAAGGTTGCTTGCGCACCAAGCAATCTTGCCCACGGCTTTTTAAATTGGTGCAAAAAGCA
>CATDDF010000070.1 GCA_949498175.1 Alphaproteobacteria bacterium
CGAAAGCGATATCGCTTCCATTGCGAAAACGGAAAGCGGCTACTCGGTGACCTATCAAGACGGTAGCACGCAAAACACCGGTTTGGTTATGTATGCGACGGGCCGCGTGCCGATGACGGACGGTCTAGGGCTGGAAAATGCCGGTGTCGAATTGGGGGCAAAAGGCGAGATTAAGGTCGATGCCTATTCCAAGACCAATATAGACAATATTTATGCGGTCGGTGATGTGACGGCGCGTGCCGAATTGACACCGATCGCCATTCGTGAAGGCGCTGCCTTTGCCGAAACCGTATTTAACGACAATCCGATGGCGGTTGACCATTCAATTATTCCCACAGCCGTTTTCTCTCAACCCTCTATCGGCACTGTGGGGCTGGGCGAGGAAGCAGCGCGTGAAGCGGGTTATGACGTTGATGTTTATGCGGCCAACTTTCGCCCGATGAAAAACACGCTTTCGGGCAATTCTGAAAAGACGCTAATGAAGCTGATTGTCAATAAGGCTGATGATAAAATTCTGGGGCTGCACATTGTCGGGCCCGATAGCGGAGAGATGATTCAGGCCTTTGGCGTCGCCATCACTATGGGTGCGACCAAAGCACAATTTGACGCCACCATTGCGGTACACCCGACAGCAGCCGAAGAGCTTGTGACCTTCAAGCAACCGCGCGGGCCAGCTTAATAATGCGCGAGCAAGCACAAAAGGCGCAAAAAGCGGCTAAAAAGGCGGCTCGCAAAGTTGCCGAACGTGCCCGCAATGTTGATTTGTCGAGAGTCGATTTGTCGAAAATTGACCCGCGCAATATTGACATGAAAAATGTCGAATTCCCGCGTTTTGATTGGGAGCGCGGGCGCTTTGTCCGCAAAGATGCGGCGGCAGTGGTCGGGCACAGTTTCCACGCCGAAGATGTCGCTTGGCCACTGCGCTTGGTTGGCTGGCTGGTCAATCGTTATATCCGCCTATGCGAGGCGACGGGCAATTTGCTGGTGGCGGGTGACGGACCGTTTATCAAATTGCAGGCCGAGGGCAAGCCGATCATTATTTTGGTCTGGCATGGGCGCAATTTTCAGGCCATTCCCATGTCGCGCCTGTTTATCAATCCGGTTACGGCGCTGACCTCGCGCTCGCGCGATGGTGCGATGATTGCCAATGTCATTCGTCCCTTCGGCTATGCCGCCATTCAGGGCAGCGGCACGGGGGCGGCGGCGAAAAAGCGTACCAATCCGAAAAAGCGCGGCATGCAAGCCTTTCGCGCCATGCTGAAACATTTGAAAAACGGTGAAATGGTGTTGGCCACGGCCGATGTGCCGCCCGGTCCGGTGTTTGAAACCGGCCCCGGCATGGTCAAGCTGGCGGCTAAATCGGGTGCCGCCATTATGGCGGTCGGTGCCGGTTTCAGCCCCGAATTGCCGATACCGGGCACATGGGACAAATCAAAACTACCGCTGCCTTTCGCCAACCGCTCTTTGGTCTTTGGGGAGCCGATTTATGTTGAAGACGGTGATGACAAAGCGATGGAGGCAGCATGCCAGCGCGTCACTGATGCGCTCAATGCGGTGCAGGATGAAGCCGAGAAGATGGCCGGGAAATAGCGCTTAAGCGCTTTTCGCAATCTCGTTGCGGTTTTCGCCCAACCCCTCAGCAATCAGAAACGCCAATTCCAGCGCTTGGCTGCCGTTAAGGCGCGGGTCGCAATGCGTGTGATAGCGGCTCGACAAATCTTCTTCGGAAATGGCTTGCGCGCCGCCCAAACATTCAGTGACGTTTTGGCCGGTCATCTCAAAGTGAATGCCACCCGCATGGGTGCCCTCGGCCTGATGCACGCCCATAAAGCGCTGCACTTCGGTGAGGATGCGGTCAACCGGACGGGTTTTATAGCCGTTCGACGCCTTAATCGTATTGCCGTGCATCGGGTCGCATGACCACACAACTTTGCGGCCTTCGCTTTCAACCTTTCGGATAAGCTGCGGCAAGTGATTTTCAACATTATCATGGCCGAAGCGCGCAATCAGCGTGATGCGACCGGCTTCGTTTTCCGGGTTCAGCTTGTCGAGCAGGGTAATCAGCTCATCCGGCTGCAGCGACGGCCCGCATTTCATGCCAATCGGGTTTTTCACGCCTGACAAAAACTCGACATGCGCGCCATCGGGCTGGCGCGTGCGGTCGCCGATCCACAGCATATGCGCGGAGGTGTCGTAATGTTCGCCACTGGTGCTGTCCAGGCGTGTCAGGGCTTCTTCATAGCCGAGCAACAGCGCTTCATGGCTGGTGTAAAAATCAACCATGCCCATTTGCGGCGAAGTGGCAGAAGATACGCCGCAAGCCGCCATAAAGGCCATGGCTTCATCAATCTGACCGGCCATTTCCTCATAGCGCGCGCCTTGCGGGCTGTCGGCCACAAAGCCTTGATTCCAGCGATGCACTTCGGTCAAATCGGCATAGCCGCCTTTGGCGAAAGCGCGCAGCAGATTGAGCGTCGAAGCCGCCTGGCGGTAAGCAGAGATTTGCCGTTCCGGGTCGGGGACACGCGAGGCAGCGTCAAATTCAATGCCATTGATAATGTCACCGCGATAACTGGGAAGTTCGACACCGTCAATGGTTTCCGTATCGGCCGAGCGCGGCTTGGCAAATTGTCCCGCCATGCGACCGACTTTAATCACCGGCAGTTTGGCACCAAAGGTCAGCACGACCGACATTTGCAGCATGACGCGGAAAGTGTCGCGAATATTATCAGCATGATGTTCGGCAAAGCTTTCGGCGCAATCGCCGCCTTGCAACAAAAATGCGCGGCCTTCGCACACTTCGGCCAATTGCGCTTTCAGATTGCGCGCTTCACCGGCAAAGACCAAAGGCGGAAAGCTCGCCAGACGTGCTTCCACTTCGGCCAGTTGTTTCGCATCTTCATAGGCGGGAACCTGCTTAATCGGGAACTCGCGCCAGCTTTTTGGTGTCCAACTCATCTCTCACACTTTCCAAAATTCGTCGGTTCAATCTCCATATACGGATTTTATGCGTAAAAATAAAGCACTTAGATGGTTTTAATCAGCCGCCGTCCGAAATTGGCACCGCCAAACAGCGCTGCATATTCGCGCGGCGCGTCGGCAATATCGTCGCTTATATCTTCTTTATAGGCCAGCTTGCCGTCGCGTATCAGTGCCGCCATCGCCGCCTGTGCTTCGGGAAATTGCTTGGCATAGTCATAGACCACCAGCCCCTCCATGCGCAGACGATGCGTAATAAAGCGCGTCGTTTGGCGCATGCCGACCGGTTTTTCACGATTATATTCAGACACTTGGCCGGAAACAACAATGCGGCCTTTCGGTTTCATATTCAAAATGGCGGCATCCAACATCTCGCCACCGACATTGTCGAAATATATATCAACGCCGTCAGGGCAGACGGCGGCAATGGCTTTGGCCAGATTGTCTTCGGCCTTGTAATCAATCACTGCGTCAAAGCCCAAACCTTGCAAATAGGCGCATTTATCCGCGCCACCGGCCATGCCGACCACATTCAGTCCAAGCGTTTTACCAATTTGCCCGCAAGTTGCACCGACAGGGCCGGCGGCAGAAGAAATCAAAAGGGTTTCCTCGGCTTGCGGTCGTCCCAAATCTTGCAGACCAAACCAAGCAGTCAGCCCGGGCACGCCCAAAACGCCAATGGTTGCGGTCATCGCCACTTTGTCGTCAAACAGAGCCGGGTCAAGTTTTTGCAATCCGCGGTCAGGGTGCAGCACGGCTTCGGTCCAGCCCAAGCCGCCCATCACCATATCACCGACCGCAAAACGCTCCGATCCGCTGGCGATAATTTCGCCAATACCGGCGCTTTCAATCGTGTCGCCGATTTTGAGGCCCGCCGCATAGCTGTCGCCGCTCAAGCGACCGCGCATGCCGGGGTCGAGCGAGAAATAATGGGTCTTAATCAAAACCTGCCCGTCTTGCGGTGCATCAGGGGTAAAGCTTTCCAGTGCGAAGCACTCTTCGCTCGGCACGCCGCTTGGATGTTTGGCGAGCGTCCATCGTCTGTATTCGGTCATTTATTTACCCTTAAAATCCGGTTTGCGCTTTTCTTGAAAGGCCGACACGGCCTCCTTGAAATCTTGCGAGCGCATGCTCAGACCTTCGGCTTGCAGGCTTATCGGCATCACGGCGGCGGCGACTTGGCGCAAAAACGCGTTAATGCCCGCCTTTGAGGCGGCAATGGCAATCGGCGCGCCCTCGGCTAGTTGGTCGGCAATTTCCATTGCCTTTTCAATCACGCCTTCGGTCGTCTCAGTGTAGAACCCCGCCAGCCCCATCTCATAAGCGTCTTTGCCGCTGACCATTTCGCCGGTCATGAGGTGATATTTGGCGCGATTGACGCCGATGAGAAACGGCCAAATCACTTGCCCGCCATCGCCCGCGCCCAGCCCCATTTTGACATGGGTGTCACCGAATTTGGCATCAGGGCCCGCCACCACCACATCGCATAGCAAAGGCAAATTGGCACCCAGCCCCAACGCATAACCATGCACGGCGGCGATAATCGGCTTTTCACATTCGAGAATATGGTCAACAATGCGTCGCCCCTCCGCCAAGCTCGGCATTTCAATGCCCGTATCGGCGCTGAAATCGCCCCCGACGCAAAAGGCTTTGCCGGCGCCGGCCAGCACCATGACGCGCAAGTCAGGGTCATCGTCAAAATCGCGGCTGAATGTCATCATTTCATGATGCATGCGATTGTCGATGGCGTTCATTTTCTCCGGCCGATTGAGCGTCACAACAACAACGCCATTGTCACGGCGGTCAATGGTCATACGCTGGTAATTTTCCTGTTTCAGCATGGCTCCCCCCTAGATTTTTATTAGTCTGCCCCTAACAGCGTCATTGGTGCAAGTCGAAAGCCATTGATTTGCTTGTTCAAACTTGCGGCACGCGCTACATAAACGGCATGGAAAACGGCGCAAAAACCTTGAAAATCGCAATGGCGCAGCTGAACCCGACAGTCGGGGCGGTTGCTGCCAATGCTGCGCTTTTGCGCAGTATTCGCGCCGCCTCGGGTGATGCTGATGTGATTGTCGCCGGTGAATTGTTTTTGACCGGCTATCCGCCCGAGGACCTTGTTCTGAAACGCGCCTTTTTAGCGCATGTGGCGGAAGAGGCAGAAAAACTGGTCGCTGACACGGCGGAAGGAGGTCCGGCATTGGTGTTCGGCCTGCCTGTGGTGGAAAACGGTGTCCTCTATAATTCGGTTATGGTCGCCGATGGCGGCCATTCGGCGGTGCGCCATAAGGTGCATTTGCCCAACTATGCGGTATTTGACGAAAAGCGCTTATTCGGCGCAGGCGCCATGCCCGAGCCGGTGGAATTGCGCGGGATGCGCGTCGGCGTGCCGATTTGCGAAGATATTTGGTTTGCTGATGTCTGCGCGTATTTGAAAATGCAAGGGGCGGAATTGCTGATTTCGCCCAATGGCTCACCTTTTGAGCGCGGCAAACACGCCAAGCGCCTACACCATGCGACGGCGCGCGCCAAAGAGACCGGCTTGCCGCTGGTTTATGTCAATCAAATTGGCGGGCAAGATGAGTTGGTGTTCGATGGTGCGTCATTTGCCGTCAATAGTGATGGTGAAGTTGCCGCGCAACGCCCCGCTTGGCAGACCGAAGCGCATATGCTGACGCTCAATGAAACCAAAAAAGGCTGGCAGGCGATGCCGCAAGATAGGGCAAGCATTGATGGCGATTTGGGCGATATTTATACCGCCGCCGTTACCGGCTTGCGCGATTATGTCGAAAAAAACCGTTTCCCAGGGGTTTTATTGGGGCTGTCGGGTGGCATTGACAGCGCCCTATGTGCCGCCATGGCGGTTGATGCCCTGGGGTCGGAGCGCGTGCATTGCATCATGCTGCCCTCGCGCTATACCAGCCAGTCGAGCCTTGATGATGCCGCAGATTGTGCCGAGGCGCTGGGTATCAAACTTGATGATGTCTCGATCGCCGAACCGGTCGATGCGGTAGAAAGCGTTTTGGGCGATTTGTTCAAAGGCACCAATGCCGATTTGACGGAAGAAAATATTCAGTCGCGTCTGCGCGGCACGCTGCTTATGGCTGTGTCCAATAAATTCGGCCATATGGTGGTGACCACCGGCAATAAATCTGAAGTGTCGGTCGGCTATGCAACGCTATATGGCGATATGAATGGCGGCTATAACCCGATCAAAGATATTTATAAAACCGAAGTATTTGCGCTGGCGCGCTGGCGTAATGAAAATGTGCCGAACGGTGGGTTTGGTCCTGACGGTCTCGTCATTCCGCAAAACATTATCGACAAACCGCCAAGCGCTGAATTGCGCCCTGATCAAAAAGACGAAGACAGTCTGCCGCCCTATGATGCGCTGGACGATATTCTTTTCGCGCTGGTCGAAGATGAGTTGGGCGTTGATGAGATTATCGCGCGCGGCCATGACGCCGAGACCGTGAAGCGCATTGAGCATTTGCTCTATGTTTCCGAATATAAGCGCCGTCAAGCCGCGCCGGGCGCGAAAATCGGCAATCGCAATTTCGGGCGCGACCGCCGCTACCCGATTACCAATGGCTTCCGCGACGCGCGCGCCTGAATTTAGAGGAATTTTATGACTATTCGCACTCGTTTTGCCCCCAGCCCGACCGGCATGTTGCATGTCGGCAATGCGCGCGCCGCACTGTTTTGCTATTTGTTCGCCAAAGGGCAGGGTGGCGATTTCATTCTGCGCATGGACGACACTGATGAGGCGCGTTCAACAGAAGAATTTGCTGAGGCCATAAAGGCTGATTTGGCTTGGCTCGGTTTGGATTATGATGAGACCTTCAAGCAATCCGACCGCTTCGACAAATATGAGGCGGCGTTTGATGATTTAAAAGCGCGCGGGCTGGTCTATGCCTGTTACGAAACGCCGGATGAATTGGAACGCAAGCGCAAGCGGCAGTTGGCGCGCGGCAAACCGCCGGTTTATGACCGCGCTGCCCTTGAGCTGACCGATGATGATATCGCGGCTTTTGAAAAAGAAGGCCGCTCGCCCCACTATCGTTTTAAGCTGTCGGGCAATCCGATTGTCTGGACTGATATGGTGCGTGGCGAACAGAAAATTGAAACGGCCAGCCTGTCCGATCCGGTCATTCGCCGCGCCGATGGCACTTGGCTCTATACTTTGCCCAGCGTGGTTGACGATATTGACGCCAATATCAGCCATGTCATTCGCGGTGAGGATCATGTCACCAATTCAGGGGCGCAAATTGAAATCATTGAAGCGCTGGGCGGCACTGTGCCGGTCTTCGCGCATTTCTCGCTCATGCTGGCGGCTGATGGCGGTGCGCTATCTAAGCGTCTTGGTTCATTATCGTTGAGTGATATGCGCGATAGCGGCGTCGAGGCGATGAGCCTCAACAGTCTGATTGCACGGCTTGGCACGGCTGACCCTGTTGAGCCGGTGCAGGATATGGCGACGCTGACGCAAGGCTTTGATATGACGCGACTCGGTCGCGCACCGGCGCGCTTTGATGCCGAAGATGTGACCCGGCTCAATGCGCGCATTTTGCACGATATGCCTTATGAAGCCGCCGCGCCGCGTTTGGCCGCAATGGGCGCACCTAAGGGAGCCGCGTTTTGGGACGGTGTGAAGGGTAATCTGACGCTGTTTGATGATGTTAAAGATATTTTGCACCTGATTAACGGGCCCGTGTCGCCGGTCATTGAAGTTGATGATGCCGATTATATTGCCGCTGCGCTTGACGCCCTGCCGCAAGGCGATTTGACCGAGCAAAGCTGGTCGGAATGGACACAAAATCTGAAGGAAAGCACAGGCCGCAAGGGGCGTGCTTTGTTCATGCCGCTGCGCCAAGCCTTGACCGGTCAAGCGCATGGTCCCGAAATGCAGCATTTACTGCCGCTTATCGGCTATGATAAAGCTGTCGCCCGTTTACAGGGCAAAGAAGGATAGTTAATGGCACGCGAGCGCCTTTACATTTTTGACACCACCATGCGCGACGGTCAGCAAACGGCCGGCGTGGATTTTGCTGTGGCCGATAAAATGAAATTGGCGGCGGCGTTGGACGCGCTGGGTGTCGATTATGTTGAAGGCGGCTATCCCGGTGCCAATCCCACCGATACGCAATTTTTCAATGAATTGGGTAGCCTTGAAGGCGCCAAGCTGACGGCCTTTGGCATGACCAAACGGGCCGGTCGCTCGGCGGAAAACGACCCCGGCTTTATGGAAATCCTCGATGCGCCATCAGCCGCCACATGTCTGGTTGCCAAAAGCTGGGACTATCATGTCGATGTCGCGCTCGGCATTTCCAACGAGGAAAACCTCGCTTGCATCACCGATAGCGTTGCCGCCATTACGGCGCGCGGCAAAGAGGCGATGATTGATTGCGAGCATTTTTTCGACGGCTATAAAGCCAATCGCGACTATGCGCTGGCTTGCGCTGAGGCTGCTTTGCAAGCCGGTGCGCGCTGGGTTGTTTTGTGCGACACCAATGGCGGCACCATGCCCGATGAAGTGTTCGATATTGTCAGCGATGTCACCAAACGGATGGGTGGCGAAAATCTCGGCATCCATACCCATAATGATACGGAAAATGCGGTCGCCAATTCTTTGGCCGCCATTAATGCTGGTGTGCGGCAAGTGCAGGGCACGATTAACGGGCTGGGCGAACGCTGCGGCAATGCCAATCTGGTCTCGCTTGTCCCGACCTTGCTGTTGAAGCCGGGCTATGCCGAGCGTTTTGAAACCGGTATTGCGCTCGATAAGCTGCCGCAAGTGAAAAACGTGTCGCTTCTGCTTGATGATATTCTCAATCGCACGCCGAACCGCCACGCGCCCTATGTCGGCGCCTCGGCTTTTGCCCATAAGGGCGGCATTCATGTCTCGGCGGTGATGAAAGACCCGTCAACCTATGAGCATGTGAAGCCCGAAAGTGTCGGCAATAACCGCACGATTTTGGTTTCGGACCAAGCCGGTAAAAGCAATGTGCTGGACCGCTTGGCGACAGCTGAGATTGACGTTGATGCCAAAGACCCGGCGATTGACCGCATTTTGCGCGAAGTTAAAGACAAGGAACTGGACGGCTATAGCTATGACGGTGTCGGGGCCTCATTTGAGCTTTTGGCACTGCGCCAGCTTGACCGCCTGCCGAGCTATTTTGACGTGACCGGCTATACGGTGAATATCAGCAATGATGGCAAAGGCCGCACCTTGTCTGAGGCCAGCGTGTCATTGGTCATTGATGGCGAGACGGTGGAAGGCAAAGGCACGGGTAACGGCCCGATTAACGCGCTGGATATGGCCTTGCGCGGCGATTTGAAACGTTATGCCAAGACCATAGACACCATGCGCCTGATCGATTTTAAGGTGCGGATTTTGAACACCGGCACTGAAGCGGTCACGCGCGTGACCATTGAAAGTGTCGATGATAATGGCGATAGCTGGCGCACCATTGGCGTCAATCCAAACATTGTTGTTGCTTCTTTTGAAGCGTTAAACGATGCGGTGGTGTATAAGCTTTTCAAAGACGGTGTTTCGGCAGTGCCGGAGACCGCTTGATAGGAGATAAATAATGCGCGCATTGAAATCAGTGCTGTTTCCCATTCACCCGGAAGGTTTTCGCTTCATTGCGATTTTCGCCTTTCTGACACTGCTGCTGTTTTTTGTGTCAGATCTTTTGGGCTGGGTCGGGGTTATCTTGACTTTGTGGTGCGCATGGTTTTTCCGCGATCCGGCGCGCGTGACGCCGCAGCGTCGCGGCCTTGTCGTATCGCCGGCTGATGGTGTGGTGAACATGATCACCGAAGCCGTGCCGCCGCCCGAATTGGGGCTGGGTGATGAGGCTTTGCCGCGCATTTCCGTGTTCATGAATGTGTTTAACTGCCACGTCAATCGCATGCCGGTGAGTGGCAAAGTGGTGAAGTCGCTTTACCGCACGGGTCAGTTTTTAAGCGCTGATTTGGACAAGGCGGCAGAGGCCAATGAGCGCCAATCGCTTTTGGTAGAGGCTGAAGGCGGCAAGCAAATTGTTGTCGTGCAAATCGCCGGTCTGGTGGCGCGGCGTATTTTATGCTTCGCGCATGAAGAGCAGGATTTTCATGCCGGTGAGCGTTTCGGTCTTATTCGCTTCGGCAGCCGATGCGATGTTTATCTACCGAAAGATGGTGTGCCGCGCGTTGCTGTCGGGCAGTCGGCCATTGCCGGTGAAACCGTATTGGCCGATCTGAAATCAAAAGAGAAAGAGCGCGAGACGCTGACCAGCTAAAATGAGCGAGCACAAGGAAAAAGAGGCAACGCGCCGCCAAAAAGTAGCCGAAAGTCTGAAAAGCCGACGCTTTCCCATTCGGCGCATTATCCCGAATATGGTAACGCTGCTTGCCTTATGTCTTGGTTTAACGGCGGTGCGGCAGGGGCTGGAAGGGCGCTTTGAACTGGCTGTCATGTGCATTGTAATTGCCGGGTTTCTTGATGCTTTTGACGGGCGTTTGGCGCGGCTTTTGAAAGCTGAAAGTCCGCTCGGCGCGCAGCTCGACTCGTTGACCGATTTCGTCAATTTCGGCATTGCGCCCGTCTTGCTGGTCTATCTCTGGGCCTTGCAATCGACAGGTCGCCTCGGTTGGGCGATTATTCTGGTTTATTCCGTATGCTGTGCGCTGCGTTTGGCGCGCTTTAATGTTGACATGGAAGAGGCCGACCGTCCGGCATGGAAAACCAGATATTTTATCGGCGTGCCCTCACCCTCGGCCGGTGGCTTAGTGATGCTGCCGATTTATTTGCAAGTGGCGGAAATTGTCGATCTGGCGAAATATCCGTCCTTCATTCTGGCCAACATCATTATTGTCGGACTGCTGATGGTCTCCACCTTGCCGACTTTTTCCGGCAAAGGGCTGACCCATATTCGTCGCGATTTGGTGTTGCCGCTCATGCTTTTTATCGGCTCTATGGCGGTGATGCTGTTCACCTTCCCGTGGCTAACGCTGACGGCGATGAGCTTTGCCTATTATGCGGTGCTGCCGATTAGCGCATACACTTATTGGCGTTTAAAACAGGGTTGATTATTCCGCCGGAGAGTCGCCGCCGCGCATGGCGTCGCGTAATTCTGAAGAGCCGCGCAATCTGCCGAATTGGTCACGTAAATAATCCGGCAAATGCAGCATCACCGGCACCAAGATAAGCGTCAGCAAGGTTGAGAAGCCAAGCCCGAAAATAATCGCCGTTGAGAGCTGAACCCACCATGCTGCGGTCGGCTCGCCGAATTGCACAGTACGTTCGATCACATTGATGGAGGCTTGAATGGCCATCGGGAACAGACCAATCATTGTCGTCACTGTGGTCAACAAAATCGGTCGCAAACGCTGACCTGCGGTTTTCAAAATCACATCAACCTTATCCATGCCGGTGGCCAGCAGGCGCTGGTAAGTGTCAATCAGCACAATCGAATTATTGACGACAATGCCGGCCAGCGCGACAACGCCCGTACCGGTCATGATGACGGAGAAAACCTGCCCGGTCAAAATCATGCCGAGTAGCACGCCAATGGTGGACAGCACCACGGTTGAGAGTGTCAGCATGGTGCAATAGAGGCTGTTGAACTGCATCAGCAGAATAATGAACATCAGCATGAGCGAGGCAATCATGGCGCGGCCGAGGAAGGCGGCGCTTTCTTCAGCTTCTTCATTGGCGCCGCGCAAGCGCCACTTCACATCGGAGGGCACAAAGTCTTGTGTTTCCATCCATTGCAGAAAATCGTTTTCCAAATCGGTCGCCAAATATTCCGAACCGGTTTCGGGATTTACCGCCATAGCGGCTTGAATTTGGATGACGCGCTGCCCGTCTATGCGGCTGATGGCGTCGCGCTTCTCGCCCGGTTCACGTTTCACGAAATTGGTAATTGGCACATTACCGGCCGGTGTCAGCACGCGTAATTGGTCAAGCCGGTCGAAAGAGCGCGCGCCATAGGGGTAACGGGCGCGTATCTCGATTTCTTCATCACTGTCATCGGGGCGATAGTGCCCGATAAGAATGCCATTGGTCACAAGCTGGATGACATTGCCGACGGTCACAATGTCGGCTTGAAAGCGTCCGGCGGCTTCACGATCAACTGACAAATTCCATTCAATGCCGGGCAGCGGTAGGGTGTTCTCGACATCAATATAAAGATCATCACGGCTCTGCATATATTGCGTCATCATATTGGTGACATCGGTCAGCTTGCCCAAATCTTGACCGCTGACTTCAATCTCAATGCCTTTGCCTTGCGGCGGCCCTTGTTCGCGTTCTTTAATCTCCACTTCAATGCCGGCAAAACGCTCAGCGCGCTGATTAATCTCGCGCACGATTTGCGATGCGGGTACGCGTGTTGAAAAATGCGTGAACTCTACGCGAATGAGGCCAATCGTATCAGCCGGAATGCGGCCATCGCCCATAGTCGGCGCGCCATCGCCTCCGCCTATTGACGGTCCGGCTTGCGAGAAAGCGTTAGATACGCCCGGAATATCAAGGATGATGCTTTCTACCAGCTTGGTCGCGAGATCGGCGTCTTCGACCGACAAATTACCGCGTCCTTTGACCAGCACATTGACTTGATGCGGTTCGATGGAGCCTGAAAATTCAACGCCATTATTATATTCGCCGAAGAGAATGACGACCGAAGTAAGAATGGCAATAGCCGTGGCAAGGGTTGTTATCGGCCAATTCATGCACATTTTTAAAAAGCGCAAATAGCGACCCGTCATGCCTTTCATCTCGCGCACATTAATGCGCGTTTCGCCCGAAAGGCTGGTCAATAATTCATCGCCTTCTTGTTCAGACTTGCCGAACAGACCGCCAATGACAGGCAGGAACAGCATGACTGTGGCGAGCGATGCACTGAGCAGAATAATTACCGTTATCGGCAAATATGACATGAATTTGCCGCTCACGCCCGGCCATAAAAGCATGGGGCCGAAAGCGGCCAGGGTTGTGGCGGTTGACGATAAAATCGGCCAGAACATGCGCGACGAGGCCATGGCATAAGCTTCGCGCCGATTAACGCCCTCGGCCATTTTGCGGTCGGCATATTCGACCACCACAATCGCCCCGTCGACGAGAATGCCGACTGAGAGAATAAAGCCGAACATAATCATCATGTTCAACGTCATGCCCATTAAATCGACAATCAAAAAGCCGACAAGGAAAGATGTCGGAATGGACAGACCGACCAGCAAAGCGGAACGCAAGCCAAGCGCAGCAATGACCAAAATCATCACCAGCATAATGGCGTTGGAAATTGAGGTTTCCAGTGAGCCAATCATTTCAAAAATGAAATCGGAAATATCCGATGAAAAATCAACTTCAATGCTTTCGGGCCAGTCGACGGTATATTCATTAGTCAAATCGCGCACTTGTTGGGTCGTTTGAACAATATTTGCGCCGAGGCGTTTGACGACTTCGATGGAAATCGTCGGCGCGCCGTTAAAGCGGGCATACACATCTTGGTCTTTGAAAGTGCGTCGCACTTCGGCGACATCGCTCAGCTGCACCACCGCATCGCCGCGCGATTTTATTGGAATCTGTCGAATATCTGCTTCGCTCTCAATCAATCCCGGCACGGAGAGCGAGAAACGGCCCTGACCGCTATCAATACTGCCCGCGGGAATAAGCCGATTATTGCGCGCCAAGACCGAATAAAGCTCATCGGCGGTAATGTTGTAATTCTCCATTGCGCGCGGGTCGATAACGACTTCCAGCACTTCCTCACGTTGACCGACGAGTTTGGCTTCCAGCACATTGGGCATGCCGGCAATTTCTTCCTTCAGCATTTTGGCATGGCGGTAGAGTTCGCGCTCACTGTCGCTGCTGGTCAGATTAACCATAATGACGGGGAAGAGACCGGCATTAAACTCGCGCACATCAGGCTCTTCAGCATCATCAGGCAATTCGGGGCGCACTTGATCCATTTTTTCGCGCACGTCGAGTAAGGCTTGGTCTTCGTCAAAGCTGACATCAAATTCCAGCAGCACGGCACCATAATTTTGCGCCGATATGGATTGCATTTCCTTCAGCCCTGTCAACGTGCGCAGCTCAAGCTCCATCGGCTTGACCAAAAGCCGCTCCGCATCAGCCGGTGAAATACCCGGCAAAACCACGCCAACATAAACAATCGGTATCGGAATATCAGGGTCGGCCTCGCGCGGCAGCGTTATGTAAGACGACAATCCGCCCAAAAGCAGCGCTGCCAAAATGGTCAGCACGGCGCGGCTGCGCCCCATGGCGGCTGTTACGAAGCGATACATTATCGGCCACCGTCAAATGGCGCAGCAGCGCCGGCCATTTGCTCCATTTCAAATTCGACATCGCGCCCATCGCGTGTATATTCGCCGCCTCGCACAATAACCATTTCAGAAGCGGCGAGGCCGGTTACGACCGCGCCTGTCTGGTCATCGGAAATGATTTGCACCGGGCGCAGGGCGACGCGGCCATTATCGACAACGCGCACGCTCAAACGGCCGTCATCAGCCAGCGTCAGCACACTTTGCGGCACGCGGGTCGCCACCACTTCGCCGGCATTAATGGTCAATTCTGCGGTCATGCCGTCGCGCAAAGCGAGGTCTTTATTTGCCACTTCCAATTCGACGCGGAAGGTGCGCGTCGTCAGATTGGGGCTTTCGGCGATATAGCGAATTCTGCCCTGTGCCAATTCACCGGTCGATAATTTGGCCGAGCCGCTGTCGCCAACGGAAATGCGATTGACCTGATTTTCGGCAATATAGCCAACAATCAAAAGTGGGTCTTTATCAATCACCGTGCCGCAGGGCTGGCCGGGCGACATGTAATGACCGATTTTGACCGGCTGGCGGTCAAGAATGCCGTCAAACGGAGCACGAATTTTGGTTCGCTCAAGCTCCACCAAAGCAGCTTTCACATTTGCCACCGCAGCGTCATATCCGGCTTGCGCAGCCGCCATTTGGCTTTTTGACGTATGCCCTTGCTTGAGCAATTTTTTGGCTGCGGTGAATTCGATTTTGCGGGCATCGCGCTGGGCGCGGGCTTGCGCCAGACTGGCCTCACGCGCGCCGACATCAATGCGGCAAATAATTTGCCCTTTTTGTACAAAGGCGCCTTTTTCAACCGGCAGCTGGCTTATCGTGCCGCCGGTTTCTGACGCTACGGTCACCAATTTGTCGGCCTCGCTGCGCGCCTGTAGAATAATCGTATTGGCAAAGTTCTGCGCCGATATCTCGCGCACCACGACTTTGAAAGCACGGTTCAATTCGCTGCTTGACTTAATCGGTTTGGCTGCTTCCACTTTTTCCGTATTGAAAATAATGCCGCTGGCCAGCCAGCCGACAAGTGCCAGAAACGCCATGACGGCCGTGGTGACAGGGGTAATGAGCCGCCATCGTCTGCCGGTGACAATCGGTTGTGTGTCGTGATTGTCAGGATCAAAGTTCATTTAATTTTTATCCCCTTTTGCGCTTTCAATATAACGCGAAAAATATTAATTTCTGCCCATGTGAAGTGCTTTTTTTTCGCTTTTCGGGCGGAATTAAAAGCTGTTTACACAAAAATGACGCATAAGTCATTTTTTTTGCGCTGACCAAGCGTCGCAGGAGAATAAAATGAAATATGAAAACGCCGTTTCCCCGAATAAGGAGCAAGTAAAAGGTTTTTTTGAAGAAAATCATGGCAAGCCCATCAGCATGGTCAATTTGCTGAAGTTTAAGGATAAGGCCGAGTTTCCTGAAGACCATGAACTGCATGGCACGGATATGACCGGCGAAGAGGCCTATAAGATTTACGGCGCGGCCGTGACCAAATTGCTGGAAAGTTTGGGCGGTGAAATGAGCTTTTCCGGCGATGTGCAGCGGCTGGCGCTGGGCGAGGTGGAAGAGCTGTGGGATTATGTGGCAATTGCCAAATATCCGAGCCGCAAAGCCATGATCGATATGATGATGTCGGAGGAATATAATGCCATCCACGCCCATCGCGACGCCGGTCTGGCCGGTCAATTGAATATTGAAACCACCAGCGATTAGGGTCCAGGGCTTATAATTTGGCGGCGATCAGCCGATTGAGGCTAACGTTTTGCTCCGCCGCCTCTATGCTCAAACGCCGATGCGTTTGCGGCGGCACGCGTAGCATAAATTTGCCGCTATATTCGCGTTGAGAGAATGGCACGGGCGGGGTTGCGTCCGTCGCCAGCATGTCTTCAATCACGTCGCGCACCAAAGCGGTCATGCCGCGCAAGGCTGCTTCGGGTTTGGCAGCCAAATGCGACAGGCTGGCAAATTCTGCGCATCGGGCGACAAATTCGCCGTTTTCTTCTGACCACATGACGCGGTAAGTGTAATGGTCTGGGTTGATTTTGGTCATGTTCACGTCTCGCTTTCTGATTCCAGCTTGGCAATGGCGGCCAAAACTTGCCTCACCTGACAGGGTTTTGCTTTGCCGCCTTTGCTGCGCTGAATATTGACGCGCGGGTCATCAGGCCACGGTGTCTTGTAAATTTGATGACTGCCTTTGCTGCGCGCTTTTCCAAAATAATGCTCACATAGTGCCGACAGGTCTTTGAAAGACACATTGGTCGGCGCGGTTTCCATTTTTTGGCGGATTATTGTTATTTTCGCCATACGCTGATATAGCATCAATATTGATACTATTCAACCGCTTGGTTCGCCTGATTCCTGAAAACAGATATTCTCATTCAAAAGCAATAAGTTAAATCAGATTTTGCTTGCTTTTGCGCTTCACGATTTCCTAACCTTTCCTAGCTTACTCAATCCGAGCAGCCCTGTCGGGCTGCCCGTCAAATACAACACCGCTTGCGGGAATAGGCGGGGATTTCTTTTTTCGGATTGAAGTAAGCACGGCCCGGCACTTGATGCCGTGCTGCGCGATAACAATAAGAGGAGCGCGCCATGTTGGAAATCATCAACGCCTACAATAATAGCTGGCCTTTTGTGCAGATATTCATGCTGATAGTTTTGCTTGGTCTGGTAGCCTTACCTGTATGGCTGGCGCATCGCTGGCTGAGCCTGCGCAAGAAACTGCCCGATAATATTATGCTGGCTTTGGCGCAAGAAGGTGATGTGATGACCCTGACCGTGCGCAAAGGCGCACCGATTTCGCCGACCCAATTAACCAATTTGCTGGGTGACGCGAAAGCGGAGGCGGATACTCACGCCACGCCGATTCAGGAAGGTTAAATCTGAGCCGCCAACTCGCTGGCTTGCTTAATCGCTGCCTTCGCGTCCAGTTCGGCTGCCTCATAGGCGCCGCCGACCAGTTCGACCGATGCGCCTTTGGCTTCCAGCGCATCATGCAATTCGCGTAAGGGTTCTTGTCCGGCGCAAATAATCACCGTATCAACCTCGAGAATATCGGGCTTGCCATTGGCGGTAATGTGCAGACCCGCATCGTCAATCTTGCGATATTCAATTGCGTTCATCATTTTCACGCCGCGCCGCTGTAAGGTGAGGCGATGCGTCCAGCCCGTGGTTTTGCCCAGCCCCTTGCCGACATTGGTTTCTTTGCGCTGCATCAAGAATATTTCCCGATCGGCGCTGGCCACTTCAGGTTCAATGCCGGTGACGCCGCCGCGCGGATGGTTTTCAAAATCCACGCCCCATTCTTTGGCGAAGACGGCCTTGTCGAGCGCGCCTGACGGGCCGTCATGCGAAATCGTATCGGCGACATCAAAGCCGATGCCGCCCGCGCCCATAATCGCCACGCGCTTGCCGACCGGCTTATTGCCTTTCAGCACATCAATATAGCTGACCGCTTTTTCGTGATTTATGCCTTCAATATCGGGCACGCGCGGGGTGATGCCGGTGGCCACCACCACATGCTCGAAATCGCCCAGCATATCGGCATCAGCCCGCGTGTTGAGGCGCAGCTCAATGCCCAGCTTCTCAATCATCCGCCCGTAATAGCGCAGCGTCTCGTAAAACTCTTCCTTGCCCGGCACCAGCTTGGCGAGGTTGAACTGACCGCCTATCTCATCAGCCGCATCAATCAACGTCACATTATGGCCGCGCTCCGCCGCCGTGGTGGCATAGGCCAGCCCGGCAGGGCCTGCGCCGACAACGGCGATGGTTTTCGGCTTGTCGGTCGGCTCATATTTCAGCAGCGTTTCATGGCAGGCGCGCGGATTGACCAGGCAGCTTGTCGTCTTGCCGCCGAATGTATGGTCTAGGCAGGCCTGATTGCACGCAATGCAAGTGTTAATCTCATCGGCGCGATCTTCCGCCGCCTTATTCATAAATTGGCTGTCAGCCAGCATGGGCCGCGCCATTGAGACCAAATCGGCTTCGCCCGCCGCCAGTACATCTTCGGCCACTTGCGGCATGTTGATGCGGTTGGAGGTGATGACGGGAATTGACACTTCCTTGCGCACACGACCCGTCACCGAGGTGAAGGCGGCGCGCGGCACCATGGTGGCGATGGTCGGCACGGCGCTTTCATGCCATGTGAAATGGGTGGAAATCATTGACACGCCGACTTTCTCCAGCTCGCGCGCCAATAGCGCCACTTCGTCCCAGCTCATGCCGCCTTGCAGCATATCCATAGCGGCGATGCGGAAGATGATGATGAAGTCATCGCCCACGGCTTCGCGGCAGCGTTTGGCGACTTCCAATGGAAAGCGCATGCGGTTTTCATAAGAGCCGCCCCATTCATCGGTGCGCTGATTGGTTTTCTCGACCAGAAAAGTCGACAGCAAATAACCGGCCGAGCCGATAATCTCGACCCCGTCATAACCGGCCTTTTTGGCCATGGCGGCGCAATGGGCGTGGTCGGCAATTTGCTTTTCAATGCCCGCCGCGTCCAATTCTTCGGGTGCGAAAGCGCCAATGCGCGATTTGACGGGCGAGGGTGCAACCGCTTGGTCATTATAGGCGAGCGGCCCCATATGCAATATTTGCATGACGAATTTGCAATCGGGCGCGGCGTCGTGCACGGCTTTTGTTACAATGGCGTGGCCTTCCACTTCTTTTTCGTTTTGCAGCTTGGAGGCGGCGAAGACTTCATTGCCGTCACCGTCTTTTACCGTCATGCCGCCTTCAGGATTGGGGGCAATGCCGCCGGTGATAATCATGCCGACGCCACCGGCGGCGCGCTCGGCATAATAAGCCGCCATGCGCGTGAAACCGTCGGGCAATTCTTCAAGGCCTGTATGCATGGAGCCCATAATTGAGCGGTTTTTAATGGTGGTATGACCCAAATCCAGCGGCTGAAACAGGCGCGCATATTTCTGGTGACCCGGTAGAATCTTTTCTGCAGCACTCATCTTATTTCTCCCAATCTGTCTATAAATTTAGGGCGAATGGGTAGGGGCGGCAAGGCCAATGCTTGCCCTAATCCGCTTAGCTGTTAATCTTCCAGTCGCATTTTGAGGACGCCGTTCATGTATAAAGCCGATTATCAGTCGCCCAAACAGCCCGTGCTGGCCATTTTTGTGCTTGTCACGCTGATGTTTGCCGCGCCGTTTTTGCATATTCAATATTTACATCTCGGCCATCATTGGCGTTTTGCGCCCAAAGGCGTGTATGGCGAGAACGGCATGGTGGTGTCGGCGCACAGGCTGGCCAGCGAGGTTGGCCGCGATGTGCTGCGCGAGGGCGGCAATGCGTTTGACGCGGCGGTGGCGGTCAATTTCGCGCTCGCCGTGGTGTATCAGCAGGCCGGAAATATTGGCGGCGGCGGCTTTATGGTTTACCGCCTCGCCAATGGCGATGTCGGCACGTTGGATTTTCGCGAGCGCGCGCCCTTTGCCGCCAGCCGCGATATGTATCTCGATGAAAACGGTGAGGTGATTACAGGTCTCAGCCTGAAAGGCCATCTCGCGGTCGGTGTGCCGGGAAGTGTGGCCGGCATGGCCACGCTGCACGAGAAATTCGGTTCTAAGCCGTGGGATGCGCTCATTCGGCCGTCGGTCAATCTGGCGCAAGACGGCTTTATACTGACCAAAAAAGCGGCCCGCGAGTTCAACCGTTTTCAAAAAGACTTTGCCGATCAAAACCGTTTCACACCGCCGGTGCTGAAGGCGTCCGGCAAATGGCGCGAAGGCGAGCGGATAAAATTCCCGGCTTTGGCGAGCACGCTTCAAACCATTGGCGCGCAGGGCCGTGCCGGATTTTACGAGGGCCGGGTGGCC
>CATDDF010000071.1 GCA_949498175.1 Alphaproteobacteria bacterium
GCGCCATAAGCGGCGACAATCAGCACCCATAGCAGCATGGAGCCTTCATGGTTGCCCCACACACCGGCAATTTTATAGATGAGCGGCTTGGCGACATGACTATTGGCAAATACCACGGCAAGCGAAAAATCCGAGCGCACAAAGCCGTAAGTGAGCGCCAGAAATGCCAACATCACAAGGATAAATTGCGCCAGCGCGGCGCGACGCGCCAGTGGCAAGGCCAAAGCCGTATCGCGCTGCATCAGATAAGGCGGCGCGATTGCTTGCACCAACGCTACGGCCAATGCCAGCACCAATACAAAATGGCCGAACTCGGCAATCATGGCGCACCCTTTGCCGGATGCGGGGCATTATATTTGCCGGATTTTTCTAAAGCTTCAGCCACCTCAGGCGGCATATAGGTTTCGTCATGCTTTGCCAGCACTGTGTCGGCGCGGAATATACCCGAGCCGTCAAAGCGCCCCTCGGCAACAACACCTTGCCCTTCGCGAAACAAATCGGGCAGCATGCCCTCATAGGAAACATCAATGTCATACGCCAAATCAGTGACCTGAAAATCGGCGCGCAGACCGTCGCGCGTGACCGAGCCTTCGCGCACCAAACCGCCAATCCGAATGGCCTCGCCAATGGCAGCCGGTTTGGCCGCCAATTCGCTGGGCGAACGGAAAAACACAATATTGTCTTCCAACGCGGTCAGAGCAATGAAAGCCGCCAGCGCCAGAAACGCCAAGCCACCGCCAATCGCCGCCAATCTGATTTGCTTGCGGGTCATATCGCTTCCTCTTTGGCCGCACTATACGCAAAGCCCCGCCCTAATGACCAATTTTTTCGGCGCGGCATATCGTGCCTCTTTATTGCGAAAGACGGCGGTCGAGCATTTTTGCCAGAGGCATATTATCAGGCAAATTTTCCCGCATTTGTCGCCACAGCACGCGTGCCGCCTCGGAATCGCCCGATTGGTCATGCGCTTCAGCGCGCCAAAACCGCGCGGCAAAATTTTCCGGCTCAAGCGCCAAAGCCGTATCGAGCAAATCAACCGCCGCCTCGCTGACCACCCCGCCATCTTGCTCAATCAAGGCTTGTGCCAGACCGACCATGGCCTCGCTATTGTCGCTATCAAGCGCAAGCACGCGCTGCCAGCTATCAGCCGCCTTCGTATAATCCTCAAGGGTCATGCGCAGCCGCGCCATTAATAGCCAACCGGTCGCATCATCAGGTGCATCGCGCAGGCGTTGCTCCAATTTGGCCATCACCGCGCCGGGCGGCAGCTCGTCCAACGCACCCTCAAGGCGCGGGGCCAGCGGCGCATCCGCACTGTCAGGATTGCCAATGGTCAGATAAACCAAAAGCGCGAAAAGCGGCACAAAAGCCAGTGTCACCAAAGCGGCTTTTTTTTGGCCGCTGGCATGCAGCGGCCGGCTGACGCCATAGCCGACGGCGCAAGCCACCAAAGCGACCAAAAGCCAAAATATAAAAGTCGCGAACAGGGCTTAAAAACCCATATAGGTGACGACTTCATCCATTGGCGCACGCGGGCTTTCCAAGCCGTTAACCGAGGCGTCAGGGTCAGCATAGCCAAGCGCCAAGCCACAAAAGAAAATATGGCTGTCAGGAATACCCAAATATTCCTTCACCGTCGGCGCCCAAATCGCCCATGCTTCTTGCGGGCATGTGTGCAAGCCACGCTCGCGCGCCAGCAACATCATGGTCTGAATGAGCATGCCCATATCCGACCATTGGCCTTCTTGCATTTGCTTATCGAGAGAAAAGAACATGCCGACAGGCGCGTGGAAAAAAGTGAAATTGCTGGCCAGCCAAGCCAACCGCGCTGCTTTATCTTCGCGCGCCACTCCCATGATTTCATACATGCGTTCGCCAATATCAAAACGGCGGCCATTATAAGGCTCGCTCAATTCGGGCGGGTAAATGTGATACTCCGAGCCTTCGCCCATCGGCTTTTCTTGGCCCTTTTCAGCAATCAGATTAACCAGCTTGTCGCGCGCATCGCCTTGCAGTACATGCACATTCCACGGCTGCAAATTGCCGCCGGACGGCGCGCGCACCGCCGTTTCGACAATATATTTCACATCGGCTTCAGCCACCGGCTTGTCTAAAAAAGCACGGCAGGAAAATCGTGTATTAATGGCGTCGCTGACGCTGGGTGAGTTTTCGGTAAGTCTGCTCATATCGGCCTCCCTTGAGGCGGCAGAATAGCGGCGCTCAGAAAAGAAGACCAGAGCTATAATGTCACGACAATGAGGGTGGGGGCAGATCAATAAAATGAACGGCAACCGCAATACGCCCATCGGTAAATGTGCCCCCAATCGGCGACACGACGATATCCTCTTCGCGCCAATAAGTGCTCGGTGGATCGGCCGGGCCGGTGACAATCGTGTCTTTTTCCAAATCGAGATTAGAGCCGAAACGATCGGTTCCTGAATTTGTGCCCAAGCGCCATGCCGTCGGCCCGCTTATAGTGCTCAGAACGCGCGCCGTGACACCCAGCAAAATAATATGCGACGGAATTTTCAAACCACCAAGACCGGCTGCCGGTTCAAAAACCGATTCCAATGTCTGAAACAGATGTGACGATTTCTCCGCTTGCAAGGATTGCCAGCCATTTGAGGTCAAAACCAGCATCTTGTTTTGCTCTTCATCCCATAATTGCCAGCCAAGCTGCGGCGTGACAAAAGCCCAACCGCTATCTTCATAAAGCGCCATAGCGCCATCATGGTCTTGCCATGCGCCGCGCCGGATGCTGGTGCGACGGTGCTTCAACGCGACCACGCACCCATTCGGCACCGGCACGGGTCTTTCCGGCACCTCGCCCACCAAGCATCATCCAACAAGACCAATCACCGCCGGGCGGCAATTGATCGGGGCGCGCCCAAAAATCCCAATGCCAATAAAGCGCCGCTATTTCTGCATCACTGAGCTGTCTCAGTATCTGCCGTCTCACCCGCGCCATTCGCCAGCCCCGCCAATTTTTGTTCAATTTCGGCAATGAGTGCCTGGCGGGTTTGTGTGTCACTTTTTTCCGTGCGTTGTTTTTGTTTTTGCTGATGCGCGCGGTTAAGAACGTCAAAGGCGCGGGTCAGCATGGTAACAATTCGGGCGCGCCGCTCCAGCGCTTCCGATGTGTCTTCTCCATCATCCGGTAAAGCGGCCTGCATGGCCTCCATATCGGCCAGCAAGTTTTGTTGCACGCTGTGCAAGCGGCTCTCGGTTTTATCGGTTTCCATCTGGGTTTCGGCGTCAGTGCCTCAAGCACTTTTTCTCACCATGACTGAAACCTATCAGAACAGCGTCACGCTTGTCAATATTTTTTTGTTATTTTTCAATGATTTACTCAACTTTTGCGTGTATATCTCGTCAGATTGGCAGAAAAATCAAGGGTTTGCCAAAACCGCCGCTACGTCATTTTATTGTTCCAGCGGCCAATCGGCGACGCGGTCTTCAGCATCCCCATCAAACGCCATTTCAGCAATCACCCGCCCCTTGACCGACATGCCCGCCTCAACCACCGTCTCGGCACGTCCTGATACCAAAGGATGCCAATCGGGCAAATCCTTGCCCTCATGCAATAGCCGGTAAGCGCAGCTTGGTGGCATGAAGTCGATTTTATCGAGATTGTCTTTGGTCAGCTTCACGCAATCGGGCACAAGTTTGGTGCGTTGCGTATAATGGGTGCAACGGCAGCTCTCTTGATCAAGCAAATTGCAGACAATATCGGTAAAAACGATTTCTTCGCTGTCTTCATCCTGCAGTTTCACCAAACAGCATTTGGCGCAACCGTCGCAAACGGCTTCCCATTGCGCGGCGGTCATATCAGCCAGTTTCACGCTCTCCCAAAACGGCTTTTCAGCCATATGAGTCTCCCTTCTCGGCGCGGCTCAAGTTGACGCGCCTCACCCTGTCTGCCAGTTTGTCACAAATGAGACGGGGAATACAGTCACAGCGGTTTGCGTCAGTAAAAATGCTGATGGGAGCAATTGCGCTGTTTGTGTGGCCGTTCCACGCATCGGCGTTGGAAGCGGTGACATTTGCCACTGATTGGAAAGCGCAAGCCGAGCAAGGCGGATTTTATCAAGCCAAGGCGCTTGGCCTGTATGAAAAAGCCGGTCTAGATGTGACCATTCTGGGCGGCGGACCGGGTGTTAATATCCCGCAATTATTGGGCGCCGGTGCGATTGATTTCGGCATGGGCTCAAACAGCTTCATTCCGTTGAATATGGTGCGCGCCGGCGTGCCCGCCAAAGCGGTAATGGCCGCGTTTCAAAAAGACCCGCAAGTGCTCATCACCCATCCGCGCGCCGATATCACAACGCTGGCCGATATAAAAGACAAGCCGGTAATGATTGCCGATGCCTCAATCAATGCGTTTTGGGTATGGCTGCGCGCCAAATATGATTTTTCCGATCGCCAAATCCGCAAATATACCTTCAATCTGGCACCTTTTCTGGTCAATCCAAAAGCCGTTCAGCAAGGCTATGTAACCTCCGAGCCCTATACGATTGCGACACGTGGCGGTTTTGAGCCGCAAGTCTTTCTGCTCTCCGATTTCGGCTATCCCAGCTATGCCGCTATGGTGCTGGCACAAAATCGGCTGATCGAAGAACAGCCGGAACTGGTGCAAGCCTTCGTCAATGCCTCGGTGGAGGGATGGCAAAGCTATATTTATGGCGATCCAAGCCCGGGCAATAAGCTCATTCTCGCCGCCAATCCCGATATGCGCCAAGACATTATCGATCAAGCGATTGACCAAATTCGCAAGCGCGGCATGCTGGCCTCACCGGATACGGAAAAAAACGGTCTGGGCGCAATGAGCACGGCACGCTGGCAAAGCTTTTTCAAAACCATGTCGGAAAACGGTGTCTATCCGACGGCGCTGAACTGGCAAGACGCCTTCACAACCGTTTTTACAAATGCAGGCGCGCCATGAGCGGTTTGGCTCTCAATGCGGCGAGCTTGCGCTATGATAATGGCTTCACCGCGCTCAATAATGTGACGGCCGCGTTTGACAGTGGCAGCTTCACCGCTTTGGTCGGCCCGTCCGGCTGCGGCAAATCTAGCCTTTTGCGCCTATTGGCCGGTCTGGAACACCCGTTTATCGGCAGTGTCACCGGCCTCGCCCAGAGCGATATTGGCTTTGTTTTCCAAGAGCCGACTTTGCTGGCATGGCGCAATGTCGCCGATAATATCACCTTGCCGTTGAAAATAGAGGGGCATAACCCAAGCGAAATTGGGGGACGCCTTGATGAGGCATTGGCCTTGGTCGGCCTTACCGATTTTGCCGATGCGCTGCCGCGCCAATTATCGGGCGGTATGAAAATGCGCGTCTCACTGGCTCGCGCTTTGGCCAAGCGTCCCCCCGTGCTGTTGATGGACGAACCATTTGCAGCTTTGGACGAGTTAACGCGCTTTCGCCTCGATGACGATTTGCGCGCCATTTGGCAGCAGCAAAAATGCACGATTATTTTTGTTACCCATAGCGTCACCGAAGCAGCTTATTTGGCCGAACGCGCTTTGGTTATGCAGGATGGCGAAATTCAGACCGAAATTACCATTGACCAAAATGATCGCGATAGCGGTTTTCGCAGCGCCCCCGCTTTCAGCGCAGCGTGCAATGCGCTGAGTGCAGCACTGGGACATGGCATGGAAACAAAAGGCGAGGCTTAGACAATGCGCTATCTCATTCCCTTTTTGCTCGGTCTCGCGCTGCTTGGCCTATGGGAGTTTTGGGTCAGCGCTGCCGACGTACCGGTGTTTATCCTGCCTGCGCCATCTGCCATTGCAGCGGCTATGGCCGATAATTTCGGCGCGCTTATGGCGGCGCTTTGGGTTACGATGACAGTGACCCTATCGGCTTTTTTCTGGGCCGTGGTGAGTGCCGTCGCGCTGGCCATACTCTTCACCCGCGCACGATTGATTGAAATGGCGCTTTATCCTTATGTCATCACCCTGCAGGTTACCCCGGTCGTCGCCATTGCGCCGCTCATCCTCATCTGGGTCGGCTTTGATAATGTGTCGCGCGCTTTGGTAATGATTGCGTGGATTGTCGCTTTCTTCCCGATGCTGACCAATACTGTGCAGGGGCTGCGCAGCGTTGACCCACAATTGCATGATATGATGACGCTCGCGGGTGCTTCATGGTGGCAAAGATTATTGTATTTGGAACTGCCCGCCGCGCTACCGAGCATGCTGACAGGGGCAAAAATTTCAGGCGGCTTGGCTTTAATCGGCGCAGTGGTGGCCGAATTTGTCGCCGGATCCGGTGCCAGCACCGGTTTGGCCTGGCGCATTATTGAAGCGGGCAATCGGCTGGAAATCGCCACCATGTTCGCAAGTCTTGTGCTTCTCTCGGCGCTCGGCATTTTGCTGTTCTATCTGCTGAGCTTTTGCGAATGGCTGGTCTTGCATAAATGGCATGAAAGTTTCCGGCGCGGATAGGTGACATAATCCGTCGACACATTGCTCACCCTTAGGCCCGTCCATCGCATCACGCCACACCATCACCGGCACCGGTACAAAAAGTGCTACACTCAATAATATCAAAATCCAGAGCCGCATCATCTTCCCCTTGCGGCCAAATTGGCGCAAAAAGGTAAAGAAAAAGCGAATGAGACTGCATTATCTACATATTAATATGTAAATAAAATTATTTTACATTATGTTGACGTGTTTAAGGAAATTGGGCAATATCCGCGCGTCTTATGCAAGGAGCAAATATGGCTCAACATGCCGCCAAAGGGGCCCGTTTTCAGGCCGTGACTGCCAATCGTTTGAGCGATGGCGAAGTGGTTTATTTCAGCGCCGATAATTGCTGGGTCGAAAGCTTTACCGACGCCGATATTGCCGATGGCGCAGAGGCCGCCGACGCGCTTTTGGCGCGTGCCATGCCGGATGATTTTGAAGCCCATGTGTTGGAGCCTTATTTGTTTGAAGTGCTGGAAGCCGACAACTTTTATAAACCGGCCAGTGTGCGCGAAACCATTCGCGCCGCCGGGCCGACCGTGCGTCTTGACCTTGGCAAACAAGCAGAAGTGAAGGCGGAGTAAGCCGATGTATCGTTATGACGAATTTGATCACAAGCTGGTGGCCGACCGCGTCAATCAATTTCGCGGCCAAGTCGCACGCCGGGTCTCGGGCGCGCTGAGCGAAGACCAGTTCAAGCCGCTGCGCCTGATGAACGGTGTTTATCTGCAATTACACGCCTATATGCTACGCGTCGCCATTCCCTATGGCACGCTGCGCAGCGAGCAAATGCGCATGCTGGCACATATTGCCCGCAAATATGATCGCGGCTATGGCCATTTCACGACGCGACAAAACATTCAATATAATTGGCCGGCGCTGGATAAAATTCCTGACCTGTTGGACGAATTGGCGAGCGTTGAAATGCACGCCATTCAAACCTCGGGCAATTGCATCCGAAATGTTACCTCTGACCAATATGCCGGCGCCATTGAGGGCGAGACGGAAGACCCGCGTATTGTCTCGGAAATCATCCGCCAATGGTCAACTTTCCACCCCGAATTCACTTATCTGCCACGCAAGTTCAAAATCGCCGTCACGGCGCATAAACATGACCGCGCCGCCATCAAGCTGCACGATATCGGCATTGTGGTGAAACAAAATGACGCCGGTGAAATTGGTTATGAAGTGCATGTCGGCGGTGGTCAGGGCCGCACGCCTTTCGTCGCCAAAAAAATGACCGACTTTGTACCGAAAGCAAAGCTGCTCGCCTATTTGGAAGCGGTGATGCGCGTCTATAATATGCTTGGGCGGCGCGATAATTCCTACAAAGCGCGCATTAAAATTCTCGTCCACGAGACCGGCGAAGAAGAAATGCGCCGCGTGGTAGAAGAAGAGTTCGCCAAGATTGATGCCTCTAACATGCTTACCGTGCCGCAAGAAGAGATTGACCGCATCAGCGCCTATTTTGCGCCGCCTGCATTTGACTCGGCGCCTGCTGAGAGCGCGACCTTCGCGCAAGCGCAAGCCGATAATGCGGATTTTGCCCGCTTTGTGCGCGCCAATGTGGTGGCGCATAAACAAGACGGCTATGCCATTGTCAATATTTCATTGAAACCGATTGGCGGTGTGCCGGGTGACGCGACCGACGCGCAGATGGATGTGATTGCCGATTTGGCAGAGCGCTACAGCCATGATGAGGTGCGCGTGACGCATGAACAAAATCTCGTGCTGCCGCATGTCAAATTGGACGATGTAAAAACCGTCTATGACACGCTGGCGACGCATGATTTGGCGACCGCCAATCTTGGCCTCATATCAGACCAGATAGCCTGCCCGGGGCTTGATTATTGCAATCTCGCCAATGCCCGCTCCATTCCGCTGGCGCAAGAAATCTCCGAGCGCTTTGCCGATCTCGACCGGCAATATGATATTGGTGAATTGAAAATCAAAATTTCCGGCTGCATCAATGCATGCGGCCACCATCATGTCGGCCATATCGGCATTTTGGGGGTCGATAAAAAAGGCACGGAGTTTTATCAAATCTCGCTGGGCGGCGCGGCGGACGAAAACGCTGCCATCGGCCAAATCACCGGCCGGGCCTTTACCGAAGAAGACATTGTTGACGCGATTGAAACCTTGGTCACCACCTATACGGATTTGCGCGCTGACGGCGAACGCTTCATCGACACCTATAACCGCGTCGGCATGGCGCCGTTTAAGGAGCGCCTTTATGACTGATTACCACCTTGTCATTGACGGCGCGACGGCGGAAGAAAGCTGGACCTATCTGGATGATGAAGCGCCGCTGAGCGATGCGCCATCCATCATCTCGCTGAGCCGCCTGAAAGACGAAGCCGACACACTGGCCGAGCACAGCGCGCCGCTTGGCGTTATTTTACGCGCCGACGGGCTCGGCAAAACCGATCTCGGTGAAGATGTGCGCGAACTGGCGCCCTTTATCGACAGGCTGGCTCTGATTGCCATTCATTTTCCCGCCTATCGCAATGGCCGCGGCTATTCCGCCGCCCGTGTGCTGCGCGAAGAGTTTAATTTCACCGGTCAATTGCGCGCTACCGGCGATGTGCTTTATGACCAATGGGCGATGATGAATCGCTGCGGCATCAACGCATTTGAATTGGCGGCGGATATCGACCTCGCCACTTTCCAAACCGCTTTGGGCGAATTATCGGGCGCTTACCAACCGGCTGCTGACCAAAATCGCGGTGCCCTTTGGGCGCGCGGGAAGTAATTATTCAACCTCGCCCTGTTCGACATAAATCGAGCGGCTGGGGAAAGCGAAACCGGCATTAGCCTCTTCGACAATCTGTTTAATGGCCAGCGCCAAATCTTCTTTGGCCGACAACCAGTCATACCATCGGGTGGTTTCGGTGAAGCAATAGACCAGCATATCGATGGAACTGTCATTAAAGCCGTCAATATGGACGATATTGGGCACTTCGTGGATTTCCGTGACAAAGCGCGGGTCGCTGTCGAGCCAGCTCAAAATACCGGCGCGAATGGTTTTCAGCTGTTCCGATGTGGTGCGATATTCCAGCCCGATAATCCATTTAATGCGCCGCCGCGTCATATTGGAATAATTGACCAGCGCATGGTCGGAGAACATGTTGTTCGGCACCACCACCGGCACTTGGTCGAAGCGCCGCACACGGGTTGAGCGGAAGCCGATTTGCTCAATATTGCCTTCGACCACACCCTCGACTTCAATCCAATCGCCCAGCGCAAAGCGGCGCTCAATCAATATGGAAACCCCGCCCAGCAGGTTTTTGAACAAATCTTGCGCGCCCAGCGCCACGGCCACGCCGAACAAACCAAAGCCGGCAATAATCGGGCCTATTTGAATGCCCCAAATTTGCAGAATTGTTGCCGCACCGGTCAGCACAATACCCCAGCGCAACAGCGTCAGCAGCCAACCGACAATTTCCGGCGACAACATATCTTCAACGCGCTTTAAGGCCATTCCGGCCGGCGTGCTGGCCGCATAAAATGACCAGAAAATACCGATGGCAATCAATGAGCGCATCACCTTATCGGCCAATTCTTCGGCGAGACCGTTCAGCGGCAGGACTTCAAGGGCAAAGAACACACCCAAAATAAGGAAAAAGAATTTAATCGGCCGTTCCAGCGCCTCGCGCAGCAAATCATCTATTTCGGTTTGGGTGCGTTTGGTCAGCCGCTCCAAGCCGCCCAATACGAAACGGGTAAACAGGCCGCGCAATATGGCGAACAGCAAAAACACGCCAAGCGCCGTCAGCAATTCAGCCGGACTGACACCAAATGTGCTGTCAGCCCAAACCTCGCGCACCAAAGCAATAAACTCGTCCATCAATCCCACTCGCCTTCTATGCGCCCTTCCAGAAAATGCCGACCTTTGGCATCTTCAATATCGACCACCCAAAGGTCCGGGTCGCGTTGCATTTCTCGTTTAATCAACGCATCGCTCTCGGCCTCATCGCTGCCCGGAGGCAGAATCACGCGGAAACTTTGCGCCCCCTCCATATCGGTAAACATATTCAGCACACCTACCGTGCCGTCAAGCCGATTGATGCGCACATAAATGCCGCCGGCATCCTTATCGCCGCGCGCCAAAACATAGGCCGCACTCATAGCCGCCTGCACGCGGCGCACCAGTGCTTGCACATAAAGTTCGGATTTCAGACGCAGATTCATGAAATCAAATTACCATGTTTGCCATTATCGGCAATCGCACCTATTTTCTCACACATATAGGAGGCGCATATGTCGCTGCAAACATTGATGGATGATTTCGCCCTGTTCGACGATTGGGAGGAGCGGTATCGCTATATTATTGAACTGGGCAATGGGCTGAAGCCGCTTTCCGAGGCAGAGCATAATGATGCCAATAAGGTGCAGGGCTGTGTCAGCCAGGTCTGGCTGGTCAATGACCGCAACGGCGATGCCATTAGTTTTCGTGGCGACAGCGATGCCCATATTGTACGCGGCTTGGTGGCCATTCTGCTTAATCTCTATGATGGTAAATCAGCGCAAGAAATTGCCGCCTATGATGCCGAAAGCGCCTTTCAGCAATTGGGGCTGGGCGAGCATTTGACACCGCAGCGCTCAAACGGCTTCTACGCCATGGTCCAGCGCATTCGAAATGATGCCGCAGCGGCCATGGGGCAATAAAACAGAACACACGATAACGGGGCTTCGCCCCCCGTTTGCGGAAGGCGCACTACATCTCGCTAGCGCTCGATAAGTGCTTTTACCGAACGGCTTTTACGCCATGGTTCAGCGTATCCGAAACGATGCAGCGGCAGCGCTGGCGGATTGATAGCCGTAATGCACCGATAAGCGCATCAAAGCCAATTTCAGCATGATTTTGGCCGAGCGGCGCGGCAGCGCATATTTCTTCTCCGTCGCCTCCAGCCCGCTTTCAAGGCAACACACATCCACCGCCATATCGGCAAGACCGGGGCCGATATAAGCAAGCGCCTGCGCCATGCGTTTTTGCGCATCCAAAACCCCTTGCGGAATATCATCAGCCTTGTTTGACGCGCTGCCATCGACATAAACAGGCCGCGACCAATCCATTGTCTGATGCGCCTCGCGCCGAGCGCGGTGAAAATCATCATGCAGGCGTTCACCCGCTTGCAATTCCATATCATTCAGACCGAATGCCTTGCTGCGACCGCGCGCCTGCAACCATTGCAAAGGCGTGCTCGCCAAATGTCGCGGCACGCCTTCGTGATCCGCCGCATTATCCAAATGATGTTGGGCGATGAAGTCGCCGCCCAAATGGCGGCGCAAATGGGCGCGCCCGACAGCACTCACCTCATAATCATCACCATCGCGTTTAAGAAAATCTGCCTTCAACCAATCGACAAATTCAGCGCGATCAATGCGCGCAAGCTTTTTATCGCTTTTCCCTCGACGAATAAGGACAAAATCTTCGTCTGCGCCTTCCTCTTCAATCAGCCTGGCGTGAGGCTGAAGCAGTTTTTTACCCAATTGGCGAAAGCGCTTTTCACTTTTTGTCATCATTGGCGCACTCCCAACTGGCATCAAAAAATTCCTGCAAAGCAAGCTCGGCAAAATGCAAAGGGCGGTCATAATGCGGCAGGTCGCGCAGATCTTCGACGCGATGGCAGCCATGCGCGATACTGGTGCGGTCGCGCGCCGCCATTTTGCTGATATCAGTAAAATTAATGCCGAACACGACATGCGCCAGATAATTTGCAATATGACGCGCATCGGATAAATGCTTGCTGCCACGATTATGGGTCAGCAGAAATTCAGGTTTAGTGCGATGCGCCGAGGCCATATAGGAGAGCACCAAATTATATTGCGCCCGCCGTCGCAAAATCTCTTTCGCTTCGGTTTTGTGACCTTGATGGAATTTGTGAACCTGCTTGGACGCTTTGGCGACGGGCATTACAAACCTCTTTTTACCCATTATCAATCGCTTGTCGGTCGCGTTCACATCTCCCAAAAAGCTTAACAAGAACAATAAGATAATTAAGTAAGCGCAAAAAATGAAGCATGAATTTAGAAAACTGCGCTTGATGAAAATAATTTTTCGGCTAATCTCTTTTTACAAAGAAGAACAAAAAGGATTTTTCAAATGGCACGACGCCAAAACCATAAATTGACTGAGAAAGCGGCTCGTGATTTGGACGATGCATTCACCCTGCCCGAACAAATTACCACGCCGATTCACGGTTTGGAAAAAGACGGCCATGATTTCGTCAATGCGCTTTTGCTCAGCTATCGCTTCGGCAATGATATTTTCGACACGCCAACCCCGCATCATGAGGATTGGATTATGCTGTTTGCCATACTGACCAATGAGGCGGCCGGACGCGCGACCGTGACCAAAAATATTGTCGAAATTACCGGTCGCGCTTATGGCACGGTGCGCTCCTCACTGCACCGTTTTGAAGAGCTTGGCTATATTGAGCCGAACCAGCGCATCGGACGGTCTGACCTATATGTACCGACCGAAAAAATGAAAAAAATGGTCAATGATTCGGCCCGCAATTTTTGGGACCGCATCGGTCATTCGCGCCGCGCACGCAGCCGCGCCAAAAACATCGCCTGACAAAAAAGCTTTTGCTATCGGTCATAAACGGCTTATGTAGGCAGCACTTGCGGCTTGGGAGTTTCAATGTCTGTCGGACAACATCAATCGCCACATCAAGCGACACCGCGCTGGGGCATTAACCCGATGCTGCCTTATCTCGGCGGCATAGCGACGTGGTTTCTTGCCAATGGATTGCAATTTGTCATGATACCGACTTTGGTCATCATCACTTTGGGCGGCACGGCGGGCGACTTGGCAGCGGCGCAAGTCGCGCTGGCCTTGCCGCAGGTTTTCCTGATGATGCTTGCCGGTTCACTGGCCGATAAGAGCGACAGCCGCGCGATTTTGCTCTGGGTCAATTTACTGGCCACCATACCGCCCATCGCTTTGGGCTGGCTGACTTTTTCCGGCCAATTACAATATTGGCATATCATTATTTTCGGTCTGGCCATGAGCGCCAGCTTCGCCTTTATGGTGCCGACCCGTGATGCGCTTTTATCGCGCGTCGCCACGGGCAATATCCAAAACGCCGTCATGCTGGCCTTGATTGCGCAATTTGCGGCGCAATTATTGGGTTATATTTTGGCCGGTGCGGCCGCGCCTTTGGCCGGTCCATGGGCGCTATTGGCCATGCAGAGTATTGCCCTGCTCATCGGATTTTTGCTGACCCTTGCCCTTCCCGATTTCCCGCCCGTACCGTCACAAGATGAAGGGGCAAGCGGATGGCAAGCCGGTTTTTCAATCGTCTGGAAATCTTCTGTCATGCGGCCGGTCATTTTATCTTCCATTGGTACCGGTATTTTCTTTATCGGCATTTTCATGGTCACCCTGCCGCTTATCGTCACAGATATTTTCGGCGGCGGGCAATTGGAAATCTCCATTCTCAATTTCACCTTTTGGGGCGGTACGATTGTATCAACCGTTACCATGATGGCGCGCCGACCTGTCGAACGGCGCGGGCGTGCCATGGTCGGGGCGCTCATTGTCGGCTGTTTCGCTTTAATGCTGGTGCCGCTTGCCCCGAGTTTCTCGGCCGTATGCGCCATTGCCGGGCTTTGGGGTTTGGCAGCCGGTGTCAATATGACTATGGCGCGAACCATTGTTCAGGTTGAAGCACCGGCAGATGCGCGCGGTCGCGTTTTGGCTTTTTACAGTCTCGGCTTTATGGGCTCAGCGCCGGTCGGTGCCACGTTAAGCGGTATCGTAACCGAACTTATCGGCCCCTTGGCCACAACTTTTATGTGTGCCGCAAGCATGCTGGTTTTGGTCAGCGTGCTGATTGCCACCACACCGGTTTGGCGCATTATGCGGCACGAGGACGAACCGCAATAACGTCACGAGAATTTTCGGTCATCCCACCAAGGATAAAATCCCGGCATATCGCTGCTCGGTTTATCGGCAAAATCCGGCGCACGTTTTTCAAGAAACGACACCACACCCTCTTTCGCATCAGACTGACGCCCGCGCCCGAAAATCGCCTTGCTGTCGACTTTATGCGCTTCCATTGGGTGGTCGGCTCCCATCATGCGCCACAGCATTTGCCGCGTCATTGCAACGGAAACCGGTGAACTCATTTCGGTCATTTGCAACGCCAGTTCTTTGGCCCGCGCCATCAACTCGGCTTGCGGCACAATCTCACTGATAAGACCGCCGCGCAGAGCTTCTTCTGCACCGAACACTTCGCCCGAATAGCACCATTGCAAGGCTTGTGAAATGCCGACAATGCGCGGCAAAAACCAGCTCGAACAGGCTTCGGGCACAATGCCGCGACGGGCAAAGACAAAGCCGAAACGGGCATTGTCAGAGGCGATGCGCACATCCATCGGTAATTGCATCGTCACCCCGACACCGACGGCTGCGCCGTTAATCGCACCAATGACCGGCTTAATGCTCTCATAAATGCGCAAAGTCACTATGCCGCCGCCATCACGAATATTTTCGCTCGACCAGTTTATCTCGCCTTCATCTGAAACGACCTCATTTTTCTTGCCGCCATCACTGCGCTCGGCATAGTCAAAAGTCTTGTCGCCTTGCGATAAATCAGCCCCGGCACAAAAGGCCCGCTCGCCATCACCGGTCATGATAATGGCGCGCACCGCATCATCATTATCGGCTTTATCAAACGCATCAATAATTTCATGCATCATGCGACCGGTAAATGCGTTCATTGCATCGGGACGGCACAGGGTCAGCACCATAATGCCGTTTTCATCTATTTCGGTTTTAATCTGCTCATAATCGCTCATCGGCCTACCTCCCTAAGCTCGCTCTTGCCGAAAGCTTCCATATCTTTATAGTTTTTTGCAAGAGGACATTTTGGGAGGTTAAAATGCACCCTTATATACACGCACAAAATATCCCCGATCAGGCGGCCTATATTATGGCCTCTACAGATGAAGTGGTGACCTATAAACAATTAAATGACCGCTCCAATCAAGTCGCGCAATTGGCCCGTTCACGCGGCCTGCAAATTGGCGACGGCATTGCCATTTTCATGGAAAATAATGTTCATTTTCTTGAAATTTGCTGGGCTGCGCAGCGCGCCGGACTTTATTTCACGGCCGTATCGTCGCGCCTGACGGCCAGTGAAGTTGAATATATCGTCAAGGATTGCGGGGCGAAAATCCTCTTCACTTCCGATTATATGAAAGATGAAGCCGAAAAACTGGTGGCTTTGCTGCCTGATATGGCAGGCATGTTCATGGTCGGCCAAGCGTCTGACGGTTATGAAGAATATCTCGCAGCGCGTGACGCCATGCCGGCTGAACCGGTGGCCGATGAAACGCAAGGCATGGATATGCTTTACTCGTCCGGCACGACGGGTCGTCCGAAGGGCATTCGCCGTCCGCTGACCGGCAATAAGATTGAAGAAGCTGATGCGCTTTTGGGTTTGGTGACATTGCTTTACGGCTTTGACGATAAAGCCACTTATCTCTCGCCCGCGCCGCTCTATCACGCCGCCCCATTGCGCTATAATATGGCCGCACAAGCAGTCGGCACGACCTGCATCATTATGGAAAACTTTGACCCGGAAGAAGCATTGGCGCTGATTGAAAAGCATAAATGCACCAAGAGCCAATGGGTGCCGACCATGTTTGTCCGCATGCTCAAATTGCCGGAAGAAGTGCGCAGCAAATATGACGTGTCTTCCATGCAAACGGCCATTCATGCCGCCGCGCCCTGCCCGATACCGATTAAAGAGCAAATGATCGATTGGTGGGGGCCGGTGATTTATGAATATTATGCCGGCTCTGAGGGCAATGGCTTTACCCAGCTTAATTCGGAAGAATGGCTGGCGCATAAAGGCTCGGTCGGCACGGCGTTGACCGGCGTGCTGCATATTTGCGATGAAGAAGGCAATGAATTGCCGGTCGGGGAGTCGGGCACGATTTTCTTCGAGCAACCCGATGTCGATGCCCCGACATTTGAATATTACAATGATGAGAAGAAAACCGCCGAAAGCCGTCACCCGTCGCAGAAAAATTGGTCGACTTTGGGTGATGTCGGCAGGCTGGATGAGGAGGGCTATCTCTATCTGACCGACCGCAAGGCTTTCATGATTATTTCCGGCGGCGTCAATATTTACCCGCAAGAAACAGAAAACCTGCTTATCACCCATCCGAAAGTTTCTGATGTCGCCGTTATTGGTGTGCCCAATGAAGATTTCGGCGAAGAGGTGAAGGCCGTCGTGCAACCGGCCAAATGGGAAGAAGCGGGGCCCGAATTGGAAGCCGAGTTGATTGCCTTTTGCAAAGACAATCTGTCGGCCATTAAATGCCCGCGTTCGGTTGATTTTGACAAGGAATTGCCACGTCACCCGACGGGCAAATTATATAAACGCCTTGTGCGCGACCGTTATTGGGGTAATAAAGACTCCAAGATTGTTTGAACAATCAACGCATATTGAAGGAGATGAGAATGCGCATTTTTGAAAATCTTGACGAATATTCTGCCGCCGTCGGCGAAGAGCTGGGGGTCAGCGATTGGTATGAAGTTGACCAAGAGCGGGTCAATATGTTTGCCGATGCGACCGGCGATCACCAATGGATTCACTTGGATGCCGAGCGCACGCAAAAAGAATTGGGGATGGGCACGATTGCACATGGCTTTTTGACCCTTTCTTTGCTGCCCGTTTTGATGGGTCAGATTTCCGGCGTCAAAAGCGTCACCCGTGGCATTAATTACGGCTCCAACAAAACCCGCTTCACCGGCATGGTGCCGGTGGGTGCCAAAGTGCGCGCCCGCTCAACCCTGAAAGCGGTTGAAGAAAAAGCCGGTGGCAAACTGTTCACCGCTGAAGTGGTAATGGAAATGGAAGGCTCTGAACAGCCGGTCATGGTTTCCGAGAACCTCACTCTGCTGTTTGAATAGGTTTCTCATGGGCCGGAAAAAAGACGATACGGTATGGCCGCTGCAACGCAGCGAAGCTGAATGGCGCGAACAGCTCAGCGATGAGCAGTTTTATGTCACGCGGCAAGCCGGCACGGAGCGCGCTTTTTCCGGCCCTTATTGGGACTCGAAATCGGAGGGCACATATCATTGTGTGTGCTGCGATGCGCCGCTGTTCAAAAGCGGCACCAAATATGACAGCGGCACGGGCTGGCCGAGCTTTTGGGAGCCGGTGTCGGAAGACGCCGTCGCTGACCGCCCCGACAATACGCTTTTCATGAAGCGCACAGAAAGCGTCTGCGCCAATTGCGGCGCGCATTTGGGGCATGTGTTTCCAGATGGTCCGCCACCGACAGGCCTGCGCTATTGCATGAACGGCACGGCGCTGACCTTAAAAGACGCAAATGGCGAGACGGTTGACGCATAATGCTGAAAGCTCCGTCCGGCGCGCCGAAAGCGGCCGAAAAACCCTATAGCGACACATATCACAACATCACCCGCACCGACCCTTATGCTTGGTTGCGCGATGATAATTGGCAAAAGGTGATGAAAGACCCGCAAGTCTTGGACGCAGATATTCGCGCCCATTTGGAGGCCGAAAACGCCTATACCGACAAGGTCATGGCCCCGACGCAAGACTTGCAAAAACAACTATTCGCCGAAATGCGGGGCCGCATTCAAGAAGATGAAAGCAGCGTGCCGGTCAATGAAGGGGCGCTGTCTTTTGCCACACGCTATGTCAAAAGTGGCGAGCACCCGCTGATTTGCTGCGGCGCGCGCCATGCCGAGGCCGAAGCCATGCGCGTCATTATTGACGGCAATAAGGAAGCTGAAGGCAAAGACTTTTTCAAAATCATCAACCACGCCGCCTGTCCGCAGGGCAGGCATTTGGCCTGGGGCTTTGACGATAAGGGCTCGGAATATTTTACCGTGCGCTTTCGCAGTCTTGAAAGCGAGACAAATCCCGAAGACGAATTACGCGATACAGGCGGCAGTTTTGGCTGGTCGGCCTGCGGGCAATATCTCTTCTATGTCGCGATTGATGAAAACCACCGCCCGCATAAAATCATGCGTCATGCATTGGGCAGCGCCCAAGCCGATGATGTGTGCGTTTACGAAGAAGCCGATAGCGGCTTTTTTATCGGCCTTTCCGAGACGCGCTCGGGACGCTATCTCATCATTTCCGCGCATGACCATGAAACGGCGGAAGCTTGGCTGATTGATGCGCATGCGCCCGAAACCGCGCCAATATGTGTCGCACCGCGCGAGACCGGCATTGAATATGAAATTGACGATGACGCGGCGCGCGACCGCCTGATTATCGTCACCAATTGGGATAAAAACGGCAAAGCCGATGATTTTCAAATCGTCAGCGCGCCGGTGCCGCAGGCTGACGGCAATAAAAATAACTGGCAAGTGCTGCGCGCGCATAAGCCCGGTCAATTGGTCTTGGATGCCCTGCCCTTTGCCGGCCACATGGCGGTGTTGCTGCGCGAAAATGCTTTACCGCGCATTGAACTGATATCGCTGGCCGATGACAGTGTCACCAGTATCGCCTTTCACGAGGAAGCCTATGATGTGAGCTTCGGCGCAATGGCAGAATATGACAGCGGCCAATTGCGTTTCACCTATGCTTCCATGACCACGCCGACGCAGACTTTCGATTTCGATATGAATAGCGGCAAGCGGGTTTTACGCAAAACCCAAACAGTTCCGAGCGGGCATGATATGGGCGATTATATTACCCGCCGCATTACCGCCACCGGCCATGATGGGGCACAAATCCCCGTCTCATTGCTGTATCATAAAGACACGTCGATTGACGGCAGCGCACCGGTTTTGCTCTATGGCTATGGTTCTTACGGCTTCACCATTCCGGCAGCGTTTTCCGTCACCAGATTGAGCCTTGTCGATAGGGGTTTTATCTATGCCATTGCCCATATTCGCGGCGGGCGTGCCTGCGGTCATAATTGGTTCATGGACGGACGCGGCGCCAAAAAAACCAATACGTTTCGCGATTTTATCTCCTCTGCCGAGGCCTTGATTGCAGACGGGTTTACCCGCGCCGGTCAAATTTCCATTCATGGCGGCAGCGCCGGCGGCCTGCTGGTCGGCGCGACCGTCAATCTCGCCCCTGAATTGTTTTGCAGCGCTATTGCCGAAGTGCCTTTTGTCGATGTGCTGACCACCATGCTGGATGACACATTGCCTTTAACCCCACCGGAATGGCCCGAATGGGGCAATCCGATTGCCAGTGCGGAGGCTTATGACATCATTGCCGCATATGCCCCTTATGAAAATATCGAGGCGAAGGCCTATCCGCATATTTTGGCGACGGCCGGGCTGACCGACCCGCGCGTCACTTATTGGGAACCGGCCAAATGGATTGCGCGGCTGCGCGCCACGCGGCAAGATGACGGCCTGTCTTTATTGCGCACGGAAATGACGGCGGGGCATGGCGGCAAGGCGGGGCGGTTCAATCAATTGCATGAAATCGCCTTTGTTTATGCTTTTGTTTTGCTGGCGCATGGGCAGACCTTGGGAGGAAAAGAATAATGACTGATTATGTGTTTGAAGATTGCGAGAAGCTGGGCTTTGACCGGACCCGCCTTGAGGCCGTGCCAGCCTATTTCAACTCTTATATCGAGCGCGAAAAATTTGCCGGCATTTCCATTTCCGTGGCGCGCGAGGGCAAAATCGCGCTGTTGAGCCATCAAGGCAATAGCGCTTTTGAGGGCGGCTTTGCGCTCGATGACAGTGCCATATTTCGTATTTATTCCATGACCAAACCGATCACCTCAGTGGCGATTATGCAGCTTTATGAAAAATCAATCATCAAGCTGACCGACCCGATTACCAAATTCATTCCGGCCTTTAAAGATGTCAAAGTTTTCGACAAAGGCACGCCGAAAGATTTCACCGTGCGCGATCCTGAGCGGATGATTACCATTCACGACCTGCTGACCCATCAGGCCGGTCTGACCTATGACTTCCTGCTCGAACATCCGGTCGATGCGCTCTACCGCAACAATAAGATCAATGGCGCGCGTTCGGAAAAATTAAACACCGCAGAATTATGCGCCAAGCTTGCCGAAATGCCGCTTTTGTTTTCCCCCGGCACGGCATGGAACTATTCCGTCGCCACGGATGTGTTGGGACATATTGTCGAGTTGGCTTCGGGCAAGACGCTGGATGCTTATTTCAAAGACCATATTCTAGACCCGCTCGGCATGGCCGATACGTTCTTCCATATTCCCGACGATAAGCGCGACCGGCTGATGCATAATTACAGCTATGACCCGCTCAAGCGCGAGACCAAATTGGCGGACAGTCCTGAGCGGACGATTTATCGCCCGGGCCGCGCTTTTTTGTCGGGCGGTGGCGGTCTTTTATCGACCATGGAAGATTATTTCAAATTTGCTGACATGCTGCGCCGCAAAGGCACCGGCGCCAATGGCGCTTATATTCTTAACCGCACAACCATTGATAAAATGACGCGCAATCAATTGCCGCATAACCGCACTTTGGAAGAGCATGGTTTCGGCGAATTCACCGAAGTGGCCTATCCGGGCACCGGCTTCGGCCTCGGGCTTTCCGTCGTATTGGATAGCGGCGTCACCGTATCAACCACATCGGACGGCAACACTTCTTGGGGCGGTTTGGCCAGCACAATCTTCTGGAATGATCCGGTCGAAGATATGACCGTCATTATGATGACCCAGCTTATGCCTGCCGCGACCTATCCGTTGCGCCCACAGCTTTCTCAGCTGGTTTATGCGGCGTTAAAATAAAACCGATTAAGTCCATTTTGTCGCCTTGCCTTCGCGCTCAAAAAGGCTAATTTTCCTTGCAGATTTGGAGGTTCATTATGGCTTTACCTGAAGTATTACAGAATAATTTGCGTATCCCCGTTGTCGGCTCACCCTTATTTTTGGTCTCAGGGCCGGAATTGGTGATTGCCCAGTGCAAGGCCGGCATTGTCGGGTCGTTTCCCGCATTGAATGCGCGCCCGTCAGAGGTTCTCGACGAATGGTTGACCCGCATCAATACCGAGCTTGACGAATATAAGGCGGCCAATCCCGATAAATATGTCGCCCCCTATGCCGTCAATCAAATTTGTCACGCCTCAAATGACCGCTTGCAGACCGATATGGAAATTTGCGTGAAGCATAAAGTGCCGATCATCATCACCTCGCTGCGCCCGCCGGAATTCATCGTGGAAGCGGCGCACAGCTATGGCGGTGTGGTGTTCCATGATGTGATTAATGTCAAACATGCCAAAAAAGCCGCCGAGCAAGGCGTTGATGGCTTGATTTTGGTGTGCGCCGGGGCCGGCGGTCATGCCGGTGCGCTGTCCCCTTTCGCGCTGGTGCGCGAGGTCAAGCAATGGTTTGACGGCACGATTTTGCTGTCCGGCGCGATGGGCGACGGCTTTTGCGTTGCCTCGGCGCTGGCTATGGGCGCAGACCTGGCCTATATCGGCTCACGCTTTATCGCCACGGAAGAAGCCAATGCCGACCAGGGTTATAAAGACATGCTGGTCGAGAGCGCGGCAGACGATATTGTCTATTCATCGCTGTTTACCGGCGTTGAGGGCAATTATCTCAAACCCTCCATCGCCAAAGCCGGGCTCGACCCTGACAATCTGCCCGATGCCGATAAGTCGAAAATGAATTTCGGTTCCGGCGGCAATATGAAAACCAAAGCATGGAAAGATATTTGGGGTTCAGGTCAAGGCATTGGCGGCATTGAAAAAGTGCAGAGCATTGAGGAAGTCGTTGCTGAAATGGAACGCGATTATCGCGCCGCCATTGACAGCCTGGTGCAACGCGCAAGCTAATGCTCGATGCCACCATGCGCCGCCTCATAGACCCGCCGCTCAATGCGGCGGCGGCGGCCATCGGCACTAAAATTTCCGCCAATCAAATAACGATTGGCGGTTTTTTATTGGGGCTGGTCAGTTGCTATGCATTGGCACAAGGCATGTTCGCCGCTGCGCTGATTTTCCTCTTACTCAACCGCTTGGCCGACGGGCTGGACGGGGCGGTGGCACGCCAAACCGCGCCCAGCGCATTGGGCGCTTATCTCGATATTGTTTCCGATTTTCTGCTTTGGGCGCTGCTGCCGCTGGCATTTTTGTTCTACGACATGAAAAATGCCTTTGCCGCGGCCATATTGTTATCGAGTTTCGCCATGTCGATGACAGTGTTTCTCGCCTTCGCCATTCAGGCCGAAAAGCTTGGGCTGACCAGCGAGGCGCAAGGCAAGAAAGGCATGTATTATCTCGCCGGTCTGGCCGAAGGCACGGAGACCATTGCCTTTTTCGCTTTCACCATGCTTTACCCCGCCGCCTTTGGCCTCGCCGCGTTACTGTTCGCAGCTTTTGTATATCTTTCGGTTATCGGGCGGATTATCGTTTCGATGCAAAGTTTACGGGAGCAATGAATATCAATGCAGAAAGACCAAATCACCATTGATGAAACCGCCTGGGTGCATGATAGCGCGCTTTTGTTCGGCCATATTTCATTGGGGCCGGAAAGCTCGGTCTGGCCGCATGTCGTCATGCGCTCGGAAATGTTCCATATCGAAATCGGCGCGCGCAGCAATATTCAAGATTTCGTGATGATACATGTCGGCGGCGCAACCCCGACCATTGTCGGCGATGATTGTTCCATCACCCATCATGCGACGCTGCATGGCTGCACCATTGGCGATAAGTGCCTGATTGGCATTAATGCGACGATTATGGACGGCGCGACCATTGGTGATAATTGCATTGTCGCCGGTCATTCCATTGTCACAGAGGGCAGCAGCTTTCCCGACAATTCCATCATTGCCGGCAGCCCGGCCAAGCTGGTAAAGACACGCGATAGCGGTGCCGCCAATGCGATGAATGCCGCCTTTTATGTGCAGAATGCGAAAAACTACGCGCGAGGCATTCACCGCTTCAACGAAGATGATTTACGCGCCGCCGGATTTCTGCCGCAAGACTGACAATAAGAATGGGAAGTGGCTGGGGTGGCAGGATTCGAACCTGCGCATGCCGATACCAAAAACCGGTGCCTTACCACTTGGCCACACCCCAACTGAGCGCGAAAATATATAAAACAGGCGCGTCGGTCTAGCCCCTATTTGTCTTTACGGTGCGTCAATTACGCCAACAGCATCATTAATCAAGCTGCCCAGATAAAGTTTGCCGTCATGCTCAATCACGCTGGTCATCATATAAATATGGCCGCTATCGTCTTCCAAAGAGGTGAGCGGCGCGCCTTGCGCTGATAATTTAATGGCATAGCTATGCATTTCAGCCGGATTGGCACCGGTCAGCTGCATCAGTCGCCACACCACTTTGCGGGCAAAAGGGCGCGAAACCAGCGCATCAAGCGCGTCCGTGCGCGGCGCCACACCGGCCAGCCAAAAACCGCCATCGGGCGCGTCGGTAATATTGTCGAGATAGGCCGGCATATTATCGACAAATACATCAGATGTGCCCGCCTCGGGGCCGCGCAGCCAATAGCGCACCACGCGATGGCCGTAGGTTTCATTGACCAGCACGAAGTCCTCTTGCGCGCTCAGCGCGACGCCATTGGCGAAATAAAGATTATCGAGCAAGACATCAACCGCATCGCTTTGCGGGTCAAACACCATCAGCCGACCCGAGGGACGAAACTCAAACACTTCCAAAATATCATGGCCATATTCATGACGCGCTGAGGCATCGGAAAAATAAATCTTACCGTCTTTGGCAATTGCCAAATCATCGACAAATTTCATCCGTTCCCCATTATGATGCGTGGCCAACGTGCTGAGAGTGCCATTGCGGGCCATGGCAATCAGGCCTTTTTTGGCATCGGCAATCACCAAATTGCCCACCGCATCAAATTTCAGCCCCAGCGGACGCCCGCCCGTATTGGCCAGCACTTGCTTTGTGCCATCATCGGCAAGGCGAATAATGTCGCCATTGGTCAAGCCGCTATAAAGGCGGCCTTGCGCGTCAAACGCCACCGCCTCTGGGCCTGTGCCGGTCGCCAACATGTCGGCCGCCGCCAGTTTATTGTTTTTGGCAAACACACCCGTACCCGCCGGATTGGCAGCGCGCACCGGCCCGACCATTGGATCAAACGGCACCGGCCAGAATAGGAGATAGCCCAGCAATAAAGCCATGAGCGCACTCACGGAAGCGGCAGCAGGTCTTTTCTTCACCGCTTTAATGGCTGTATCAGACATGCTTACACCCTTTCCTATTCCCGTTCAGTTTTTCCATTGCCAGCCCAATGGGGCTTGGCTATATAGACTGCACTTTATCGGAGTGTGGCGCAGCCTGGTAGCGCACCTCGTTCGGGACGAGGGGGTCGCAGGTTCAAATCCTGCCACTCCGACCAGCCATTATGTCAGGCGGACAATTTGCGCGCATGGGCAGCCCAAATTGTGCCGACAACCAACTCAAAAATAATGACTTCCACAAGCAAAGGCGCGCCATGGACAAGGCTCGCAATAATCCGCAAAACCGCAGCCGCACCAATGACGAATGAAGCCGCAAAAAGAAATTCGGCGCGTTTTTTCCAAACACCATAGGCGGAAAAACCGGCCATAGCGAAAAACATTGCGCCGATGTCACCGATTTGCGAACTGCGCGCCGCGCCGTCCAATAAGGTCATTTGAATGGCTTCGGCGGCACTGGACGGGTCAAACACCCAGCGCAGAGCCATAAGTGTAAAAAACGCCGCAAAAAGACCGGCAATGATTTGTAAAACTTTATCCATGATTTACTCCCTCTATTTCCCGACTGTGGCGCGGCAGAGGCCAACAATCAAGCCATTTTCTGCCCGTGGAAGTGAGATTTCTCTCACCCGGCATGCTATAAATAAATATCGGGAAATACGGGAGGACGCTATGGCAATTCCATTTGTGACCGAGTTTGATTTCGAATATGGCCGCTGCGATCGGTTGAGCCCGCTCATTCGCCGCGTCATTTGCAACAATCCGGGCCCTTTCACCTTTACCGGCACCGGAACTTATATAATCGGCACGGGTAATGTCGCGGTGATTGATCCGGGGCCGTTGGATGACGCACATCTTCATGCCATTATGACCGCGCTCGAGCCGGATGAGAAAATTAGCCATATTGTCATCACCCATACCCATCTCGACCATTCGCCGCTCGCCATGCCGCTGAAACAACGCAGCGGTGCGGCGATTTATGCCCATGCGCCGGGTGAGGTGGCAGCTTTTGACGGCCCAAGACTGGAAGAAGAGGCAGATGAAGATTTTGCCCCCGACCATATTGTGGCGCATGGCGATATGATTAAGGGCGATGATTGGACGCTCGAATGCGTGTTCACGCCGGGTCACATGTCGGGCCATATGTGCTACGCGCTTATGGAAGAAAAAGCATTATTTTCCGGCGATCACGTGATGGGCTGGTCAACTACCGTCATCGCCCCGCCCGATGGCGATATGACCGATTATATGGCCTCATTGGATTTATTGCTTGAGCGCGATGACGAAATTTATTGGCCGACCCATGGCACGAGCATTAAAGACCCGCAAAATTTCGTTCGCGCCTATATCGCTCATCGCCGCGCGCGCGAAGCGCAAGTGATGCAGCGCTTGGAGGCCGGTGATAGCGATATTCGCGAAATGGTGAAAACCATTTATGCCGAGGTCGATAAGCGCTTGCATCCGGCCGCCGCGCTGTCCGTATTGGCGCATATGCAAGATTTGACCAAACGCGGATTGGTCAGTTGCGAAGGTCAGCCGTCTCTCGATAGCGCCTATCGCTTGGTCGATTAATCAAGCTTTGCCAAATAGGCTTGAATGCGTGCTGCATTGGCACCCAAATCACTCAACCCCACGCGCGACGCAGAGCGCACATCAACACGCGTGCCGTCATTGACCGCACTCAGGCGAATAACGACATCGTCCTTAAATCCGAAAAGCGCAGTAGTCGCGGTCGCTTCAATATGTCCTTGCGCGGCATTGGAGGCGACAATTTCCCATCCCATATTTTCAGCCGCGGCCAGCGCAGCAGCGAAATTATTGCCCGGCGTGCCCGGTAAAGTCAGCGGCACGATAGCGGTATAATGCGCTTTTTGCGCCGCTTGCACTTTCTCATCAATCTCGAGGCTATTATCAGAAGCCGCTCTTAACCCCGGCACGGTCTCGAAAACCGGCGGATTATCGAGATCGGTGCTGATGTCGTGAATGCGCGGCACATCTCCACCCTTGCGTATGGTGGTCACGGGGGCATAGAGCACGGCCAAAGACAAAACCAACGCAATGACGCTGTTTTGTATATGCGCCCCGTCACCGCCGAACCCGCCAATCAAAGCGGCAATGGACAGCAAGAGCGCCACAATGGCCAAAAATGTGGCCACGGCAACCCCCAATAAGGGCAAACGAAAATCAAACACACCCAACCGGAACAAAGCAATGAGTGTGATGGCGAGAAGCGGCGCGGCAATCGCCAAACGCAAGCCCCAACTCGATAATGCGAGTACGGTAATGCCAAACATTATTCAGCGGCCCCCTTAGCTTCCGGCAATTTATAGTCGGAAAATTGTTCCCGCAGGGTCAGCTTCTGAATTTTGCCGGTCGCCGTATGGGGAATTTCATCGACAAAAGTCACATCATCAGGCATCCACCATTTGGCAATTTTGCCTTCGAGATAACCCAAAACCTGCTCTTTACTGATTTCAGCACCCTCATCCTTAACGATGATAAGCAATGGCCGCTCATCCCACTTCGGATGCGGCAGACCGATAACGGCGGCTTCCGTGACGCCTTCGCAACCGACGGCGACATTTTCAATCTCAATCGATGAAATCCATTCGCCGCCGGATTTGATGACGTCTTTTGAGCGGTCGGTGATTTGCATAAAACCAAGCTCGTCAATCGTCGCGACATCGCCGGTGTCGAAAAACCCGTCTTCATCAAGAATTTGACCGCCATCGCCTTTAATATATTCGCCGACAATAAACGGCCCGCGCACCATAAGGTGACCAAAGGCTTTGCCGTCGCGCGGCAATTCATTGCCTTCATCATCGGTGATTTTCATTTCCACCCCAAACGGCGCGCGGCCTTGCTTGACCTTAATATCCATTTGTTGATCGAAGCTCATATTTTCCATACCCGCCTTAAAGCTGGCAATGGTGCCGAGTGGCGAGAGCTCGGTCATGCCCCAAGCATGTTTCACCGAAACATCATAATCGCGCTCAAATTTTTCAAGCATGACGCGCGGCACGGCAGAGCCGCCAATCGTCACATCATTGAGCATGGGCAGTTTCAAATTATTGGCTTCCAAATGCTGCAACAGCATCAGCCAAACGGTCGGCACGGCGGCGGTAAAGGTCACTTCTTCATCGGTCAAAAGCTGATAAATGCTCTCGCCATCCATATTCGGGCCGGGATTGACGATTTTCGAACCGGCGGCCGGCGCGCTCAGGGCCAAACCCCAAGCATTGGCATGGAACATCGGCACGACGGGCATAATGCTGTCCGTGCTTTTCAACCCCATCACATCGCTCGCATTACCCACCAAAGTGTGCAGCACATTGGAGCGGTGCGTATAGCAAACGCCTTTCGGATTGCCGGTCGTGCCGGAGGTATAACAAATGCCGCATGGCGCGCGCTCATCAACTTCCACCCAATTGAAATCGCCGTTCTGCCCGTCAATCAAATCTTCATAGCAATGCACATTTTTAAGGCTGGTATCCGGCATATGCGCCGCATCGGTCATAATGATGATGCCTTTGACATTGGGAATTTGGTCCTCAATCGCTTCCAAAACCGGCACAAAAGTCAAATCGGTGAAGATAAGCTTATCTTCGGCATGATTGATGATATAGACCAATTGCTCGGCAAACAGGCGTGGATTGAGCGTGTGATACACGCCGCCAATGCCGGTAATGCCATACCAGGCCTCAATATGGCGGTGCGTATTCCAAGCCAAAGTGGCAATCACGTCTTGCTCGCCCATGCCGAGGCTTTTGAGCGCTTGGCTCAACTTGCGCGCACGCAAATGCAATTCCGCATAAGTCTCGCGATGAATATTGCCTTCGACCAGGCGCGATACGATTTCACGCTCACTGTGATTGACCCTTGCATGATCCAAAATGCGGTTCATCAATAGCGGCACGTCTTGCATTTGACCGAACATAGTTTCCTCCCTATCGTCGTTAACCGATCGTTTTTGACTGGCGCTAATTTGCCCAATGCATGGCGTCTTGTCCATAGGGAGGGATGAAATGACACTGCATAAATTATCAGCGCGCGAACTGGCCGAAAAAATAGCCGCAGGCAGTGTTTCTTCAAAAGAAGCAACACAGCATTTCATTGACCGTATTGAACAGCACAATCCGGCGATTAACGCGGTTATTGCCACGCGCTTTGACGCAGCTCTTGAAGAGGCCGAAGCGGCAGATGACGCTATCGCCAAAGGCAATGTCAAAGGCCCGCTGCACGGCGTACCGATGACGATTAAGGATTTATTCGAGGTTGACGGCATGACCTGCGATGCCGGTTTTCCCGACTATAAAGGCCATATTTCCACATCAGACGCGGTGGTCACGACGCGGCTGAAAGCCGCCGGTGCCATTATCATCGGCAAAACCAATTCCCCCATGGCCGGCGGCGATATTCAGACCTATAATGCGGTGCACGGCACGACCAATAATCCGCACAATCTCGACCATACGCCGGGCGGCTCGTCAGGCGGCTCATCGGCGGCGCTGGCTGCCGGCATGACGCCGCTTGAATATGGCAGCGATATTGGCGGTTCGGTGCGCGCACCGGCGCATTTCAGCGGCCTGTTCAGCCATAAGCCGAGTTTCGCCATTGTGCCGATGCGCGGTCATGTGCCGCCGCCGCATGGCATGCCGTGGGAGCCCAGCGAATTGACCGTTGCCGGTCCATTGGGGCATACGGCAGGCGATATTGAGCTGGCGCTTGATGTCACGGTCGGGCTTGACGGCCCGATGCGCCAGGCCATGCAAATTCAGCTGCAAGGGCCGCGCCATGCCACGCCGCAGGGCTTGCGCGTCGGCCTATGGCCTGGCGATGCCGCGTGCGAGGTCGAAAACGCCTTCAGCAGCGCCATTGAAGAAGCCGGTAAAGCTCTGGAAAAACAAGGTGCCAGCCTGCACACCATCGCTCCCGATTTCGACAAGGCGCAGCATTTCGAGACCTATATGAAACGCTTGAGTTCCATCATCGGTTCTGATCTTCCGCAGACGGTTTTTGACGCTATGCAAGGCATTGTTGATGCAGCCGATGCCGAAGACACCTCCATGCGCGTCACGCAAGCGCGCGGCATCACGCTGAGCCATGGTGAATGGCTGCGCCTCAATATTCGCAAAGCCAAATATGATTTGGCATGGCAAGCCGTGTTTGAAGAAGTCGATGTGTTGCTGTGCCCGGTTACGCCGAGCACCGCCATGAAGCACGACCATAATCCCGATTTCCATGCCCGCACCATTGCGGTTAACGGCAAGAAACAATCTTATTTCGACAATTTCTTTTGGGCCGGTATCGCCACTTTATGCGGCCTACCTTCCACTGTCGTGCCATTGGGTCTGCATGAAGGTTTGCCTTTCGGCATGCAAATTATCGGCCCCGCATATGAAGACAAAACCCCGCTTGGCGTTGCCAAAATGCTGGAAAATATCGGCTATCAATGGCTTCAGCCGGAAGGCTATTGAGCGCGTCTAGCTCTGCTCAAGCGGCGTCAGTTCTTCATGCCCTTCCGGGTCTTGGTGTATCAGCACTTCAACGCCCGGAAATTTCGCCATGACGGAGGCCTCCACCGCATCTGATATTTGATGCGCATTGTTGAGCGTAATCGCGCCGTCCAATTCAATATGACATTGCACAAAACTGGATAGACCGGCACGGCGCGTGCGTAAATCATGCAATCCCAAAACCTGCGGATGAGAGAGGATAATTTGTTTTATTTCTTCGCGAATATCATCATCCAATTCGCGGTCCATCAGCTGGTCGGCAGCGGTGGAAAAAATATCCCATGCGCTTTTGGCCAAAATACCGGCCACGACAAGACCCAAAACCGGATCGGCATAAACAAAGCCCATCGGGCCCGAAAGCACCAAAGCGGCAATCACCCCCATATTCATATAAATGTCACCGGCATAATGCGCGCTATCGGCATGAATGGCGACCGAATTGGTCGCTTTGGCGACGCGGCGCTGCACCATCACCAAACCGCCGGTCAATACAATCGACACGGCAATGACGATAATCCCTATCGTGCTTTCCTGCAGCACGCTGGGATTGAGTAGGGCGCGCACCGCCTCCACGACCAGAAACAATGCCGCCAAAGACAGCGCCGCACCCTGCACCAAAGCGGCCAAAGCTTCCGCCTTGCCGTGGCCGAAACGATGTTCTGCATCGGCCGGTGTTTGCGCATGGCGAATGGCAAAGAAATTCATCACCGAGAGTGACAAATCCATAATCGAGTCGAGAAATGAGCCGAGCAAGGCGACCGAGCCGGTCAACAGCCAAGCAAAACCTTTCATGACAATCATCACGGAAGCCACAAGAATGGCCAAAAGCGCCGTGCCTTGCACGCGCTTGCCGGGCTGCAAGCCGATATGATCGTGATGATGTTCGCTCATAGCCTTAACCTACTGCATTTCAGACCTTACGGATATAGACGCTCGGTTTGCCAATCGGCCTCGGCATTTAGGCGCTTAAAAACCAGCCGGTCGTGCAGGCGATGATCGCCATCTTGCCAAAACTCAATGCGCAAAGGCGTGATACGCCACCCCGACCAATGCGGCGGGCGCGGAATATCCTCACCCGGATATTTTTTGTCCATTTCAGCATAGGCCGCTTCCAATTCGGCGCGGTCAGCCAAAGGGCGCGATTGCTGCGAAGCCCAAGCCCCGATGCGGCTTTCGCGGCCGCGCGAATTATAATAGGCATCCGCCTCTTCATCCGCGACCGGCGAGATTGGCCCTTGAATGCGCACTTGGCGATGCAGGCTCTTCCAATGGAAAACCAAAGCCGCTTTGGCGTTTTGGTCCAACTCATTACCCTTTTGGCTTTCGAGATTGGTGTAAAAAACAAAGCCACGCGCATCATGACCTTTCAACAGCACCATGCGCGCATTGGGCATGCCATCCGCGCTGACCGTCGCCAGCGCCATCGCATTGGGGTCATTCGGCTCGCTTTTGGCGGCCTCTTGCAACCAATCGTCAAAAGCGGCAATCGGGTCGCTCGGTATATCGACAAATAAGCTCATCAATTTTCCTTAAGTTCCTTTATCGGCTCTTTCCGCTATATATAAGGGCATGCGCCCCGCTTGCAAATTATTGACTGTTGCCATGCTGCTTTTGGCCGCTTGCGCCGCCCCGCCCGATACGGCGCGTTTCAAAATCGACTTTGAGCGCGGCGTCAAAGCCTATGAGGCGGGTAATTATGAAGCTGCGCGCAAGCTTTGGCAGCCTCTGGCCGACAATTATGACCTCGCCGCTTTGCGCAATCTCGGCCATCTCTATCGACTGGGGCAAGGTGTCGCCCAGAACGGCAGAAAAGCAAGCCGCTATTATGAGAAAGCCGCCAAGCTTGGCCATGCCCCATCGCAGACCAATTTGGCGCAAATGTATTTTTCCGGCGCGCTGATTGAACGCGATAGCGAAAAAGCCATGCACTGGCTTGAAAAAGCTGCCGCACAGGGATATCCACCGGCGCGGCAATTGCTCGCCGTCAAAACGCAAAACTTTGAATTTCATAGCCGCTAGGTTTTTTGCGCGGCGCAGTTTATATAGGTGAAGCTGAAACAGCGATTGAATTGAGGGCATTATGAGCCAGAAGATTATGCAAGGAAAACGCGGCCTGATAATGGGGGTCGCCAATAAAAACTCCATCGCTTGGGGTATTGCGCAAGCATGCGCCGATGCCGGTGCGGAGCTTGCCTTCACCTATCAAGGTGAAATGTTGCTGAAGCGCGTTGCGCCTCTGGCCGAAAGCGTCGGCTCGGATTTCGTCGAACCATGCGATGTCACCGATGAAGCCAGCATGGATGCTTTGTTTGAAAAACTTGAAGCCAAATGGGGCAAGCTGGACTTCGTCGTCCACGCCATTGCCTTTGCCGGTAAAGAAGAACTGATGGGGCGTTATGTCGACACCTCGGCGGAAGCGTTTGACAAAGCGCTGAACATTAGCTGCTACAGCTTCACCGCAGTGGCGCAACGGGCGGAAAAGCTGATGGAAGAAGGCGGTTCGATGATAACGCTGTCCTATTATGGCGCGGCCAAAGTCATTCCGCATTACAATGTCATGGGCGTCGCCAAAGCGGCGCTGGAGGCTTCCGTGCGCTATTTGGCCAGTGATTTGGGGCCGAAAGGCATTCGCGTCAATTCCATTTCGGCCGGCCCCATTCGCACATTGGCGGCGGCCGGTATTGGCGATTTTCGCGAAATGCTGAAATGGAACGAAGCCAATGCACCGATGCGCCGCAATGTCACCAAAGAACAGGTCGGCCAATCGGCGGTTTATTTGCTGTCCGATATGTCAGCCGGTGTGTCCGGTGAAATCCATTATGTCGATGTCGGCTATAACACGATCGGCATGGCCGCTTTTGACGATTTGAAAGCGGCCCAAAGCGAGGATGGCTGATGTCGCATAATAGTTTCGGTCATTTGTTTCGCGTGACGAGCTGGGGCGAGAGCCACGGGCCCGCTTTGGGTTGCGTGATTGACGGCACGCCTGCACGCCTACCTCTGACCGAGGCCGATATTCAGCATTGGCTCGATAAAAGAAAGCCCGGGCAAAATAAGTTCACCACGCAAAGGCGCGAAGCCGATGCGGTGAAAATTCTCTCCGGCGTGTTTGAAGACCCGGATACCGGCGCGCAAGTGACCACCGGCACACCGATTTCGCTGCTGATTGAAAACACCGACCAGCGCTCGAAAGATTATGGCGAAATCAAAGACAAATACCGCCCCGGCCATGCCGATTTTACCTATATGGAAAAATACGGCATTCGCGATTATCGCGGCGGCGGGCGTTCATCGGCACGCGAGACGGCAGCGCGGGTCGCGGCCTCGGCTGTCGCGCGCAAAGTGCTGGACGGCGTCACCATTCGCGGCGCTTTGGTGCAAATGGGGCCGCATGAGATCAATCGCGATAATTGGAATTGGGACGAAGTTGAAAACAACCCGTTCTGGTGTCCTGACGCGCAAGCCGCCAAGCAATGGGAAGAATATCTCGATGGCGTGCGCAAAGCCGGTTCAAGCTGCGGCGCGGTGATTGAAGTGGTTGCCTCCGGCGTGCCCGTCGGTTGGGGCGCGCCTGTGTATGGCAAGCTGGATACGGATTTGGCCGCCGCCATGATGAGCATTAACGCGGTTAAAGGCGTTGAGATCGGCAATGGCTTTGCGGCGGCCGCTTTGTCGGGCGAGGAAAATGCCGATGAAATGACCAAAAAAGGTTTCACCAGCAATCATGCCGGTGGCGTATTGGGCGGCATTTCCACCGGCCAAGATGTCGTTGTGCGCTTTGCCGTCAAACCGACTTCGTCGATTTTGACACCGCGCCAAACCGTTGATGTTGACGGCAATGAAACCGATATTGTCACCAAAGGCCGCCACGACCCATGTGTCGGCATTCGCGCCGTGCCGGTCGGTGAGGCGATGATGGCGTGCGTGCTGGCTGACCATAAGCTGCGCCATTTGGGACAAGCATCGGGCAGGGGTAACGGCACATAATGGCCGCACAAAAGCCGCAAGGCCGCGCCCGCACGCGGCTTTATCTCATCCCCCCGCCACAGATTGACTTGCAAGCATTCGCGCCACGTCTCGATGAAGCTTTATCGGCCGGAGATGTCGCTTGCCTGCAATTGCGTCTGAAAAATGCCGATAATATACCGCCCGATGAGAGCGTGATTGCCGAAGCCATTGAACAGCTTATGCCGATTGCGCATGCGCATGATGTGGCGTTTATTTTGAACGACAACCCCGAGTTGGCCGCCAAATATGACTGCGATGGGGTGCATATTGGCCAAGATGACATGGCCTATGCGGCGGCACGCGCCATAATGGGCGACGATAAAATCATTGGCGTAACCTGTCATGACAGCAAGCATTTGGCGATGGAAGCGGGCGAAGCGGGGGCTGACTATGTCGCCTTTGGTGCGTTTTACGACACGCAAACCAAACAGGCCAAGAGCAAAGCCGATGCGGATATATTGAGCTTTTGGCAAGAATTTGTCGAATTGCCCTGCGTCGCCATTGGCGGCATCACACCCGATAATGCCGCACCACTGGTTACGGCCGGTGCTGATTTCATCGCCGCCTCGGCCGGTGTTTGGCAGCACGGTGAGGGAGCCGCGGCAGCGTTACGTGCCTTTAATGATATCTTTGATACGGCCCATGACAAATAAGCATTTGCCGCGCTTCGCCGCTATGCTATCAGACCTCAACTTAAAGTCGTGAAGGTGAAGCCCGATGAAAATCAACGGCAATGAAATTCGACCCGGCAATGTCATTCAACACAATGGCGAATTATGGGTCGCAGTAAAACTGCAACATGTAAAGCCAGGCAAAGGCGGGGCTTTTGCGCAAATTGAACTGAAGAATTTAATCAACGGCTCCAAGCTCAATGAACGCTTTCGCTCAGCCGATAAGGTGGAGCGGGTGCGCCTTGAGCAGACCGATTATCAGTTTCTCTATGAAAGCGACGATATGCTGGTTTTCATGGATACGGAAAGCTATGAGCAGATTGAGCTGCAAGCCGAATTTGTCGGCGACCGCGCCGCTTTTTTGCAAGACGGCATGAATGTCGTGGTGGAAAGCCATGAAGGCAAGCCCATCGGTATTCGCCTGCCCGACCAAGTCACTTTGGAAGTCAGCGAAACCGAAGCGGTGGTAAAAGGGCAAACCGCCGCCAGCTCCAACAAGCCTGCCATTTGCGATAATGGTGTGCGGGTCATGGTCCCGCCCTTTATTGAAATCGGCGATAAAATCATCGTCGACACGAATGAAGTCACCTATCTGAAGCGAGCCGACTAAATGGCACAATCGCCGGCCATGAATGTGATGCGCGCCGCCGTTGAGAAGGCGGGCCGCGCACTGCGCCGCGATTTCGGCGAAGTTGAAAACCTGCAAGTGTCGAAAAAGGGTCCCGGCGATTTCGTCTCGCAGGCCGATTTGAAGGCCGAGAAAATCCTTTTTGAAGAACTTTCAGAAGCGCGTCCTGGCTATGGCTTTTTGATGGAAGAGCGCGGTGTGGTGGAAGGCGCTGATACGACCCATCGCTGGATTATTGACCCGCTGGACGGCACGACAAATTTCTTGCACGGCATACCACATTTTGCCATTTCCGTGGCTTTGGAGCGCGAAGGCACTTTGGTGGCCGGTATTGTCTATAATCCGATTACCGATGAATTGTTTTTTGCCGAACGCGGACAGGGGGCTTATGGGCCAAGCGGTCGCCTGCGCGTGTCAGGCCGCAAACATTTGTCAGAGGCAGTGGTCTCAACCCGCTTTGCCTATAAATCACCCGACGGTTTCAAAACACCGGCGCCTGAAATCGAAAAATTACTGCCACAAGTGGCCGGGCTTCGCAATTTCGGTTCAGCCGCGCTCGACCTCGCCTATGTCGCCGCCGGTCGCTTTGACGGCTATGTGGAATTTGGTTTGGAAGCTTGGGACTATGCCGCCGGCATTGTCTTGGTGCGTGAGGCCGGAGGCCTGGTTTCCGATGACACCAACCGCCAGAAAATGCTTGAAAACGGCAATATGGTGGCCGGCAATGAAACCGTTCACGCGGCGCTTTTGGAAAATCTCTAGCCTATTCAGCCGCTTCTTTACCGAATTGTAAATCAGCCAAACGCGCATAAAGCCCGCCTTGTGCCAGCAATTCATGATGTTTGCCTTGCGCCGTAACTTTGCCGCCTTCCATCACGATAATCCGGTCGGCTTTTAATATTGTTGCCAGCCTGTGTGCAATCACCAAAGTGGTGCGCCCTTCCATCAGATTGCCAAGTGCTTTTTGCACCAATGTCTCGCTTTCCGCATCGAGCGCGCTGGTTGCTTCATCGAGCAATAAAACCGGCGCGTCGCGCAAAATGGCGCGCGCTATCGCAATACGCTGGCGTTGCCCACCTGACAAGGTGACGCCGCGCTCACCCAATTCGGTCGCATAGGCTTGCGGCAAGCGCGCGATAAACTCATCGGCCTGAGCCGCTTTGGCCGCGGCAATCACTTCCGCTTCCGATGCTTCGGGGCGTCCGAAACGGATATTTTCCAGCACTGTTTTGGCAAATACCACAGTCTCTTGCGGCACGATGGCCAGCGCCCCGCGCACGGTTTGCGGCGTCATGTCCGGCAGGGCCACATCATCAATGCTGATACGCCCGTTTTGCGGGTCATAGAAACGTGACAATAATTGGAAAACAGTCGATTTTCCCGCACCCGAAGCGCCCACCAATGCCACGGTCTCGCCCGGTGTCACGGCCAATGACAAGCCGCTCAAAGCCGAAATCTCCGGCCGCGTCGGATAGTGAAAAGTAACATTGTCAAAGGCGATATGCCCTTGCGGCGGCTGCGGCAGTGATTTCGGATTGGCCGGGGGTTGAATGACCGGCTCGACCTGAAGAATTTCTACCAGACGCTCGGTTGCCCCGGCCGCCAATTGCACCTCGCCCCACACTTCCGACAATGCACCGATAGAGGTGGCGCATAAAACCGCATAGAGAATAAACTGCCCCAGCGTACCGCCGCTCATAGACCCGTCCAGCACATATTGCGCGCCAAGCCATAAAATGCCGGTCACGCCTGCAAAAATCAGAACAATGGCGATGGCCGTCATACCGGCGCGCGCCAAAATACGCAGCTTGGCAGTATCAAACGACCCTTCAACAGCGCTTGAGAAAATGCGGCGGTCTTCATTTTCATGCGTAAAACTTTGCACTGTCTGCATGGCACTTATGGTTTCTGTGGCATGGCTCGCCGTATCGGCAATGCGGTCTTGGCTGGCCCGCGCCAAACGGCGCACCATGCGGCCAAACACAATCACCGGCACAATCACCGCCGGTAGGGTCAGCGCTGCCAGACCGGCCAAAGAGGCGCTGGTATAGACCAACATAATGGCCGAACCGACAAACATGAAGAGATTGCGCAAGGCAATAGAGGCCGAGGAGCCGACCACGGTTTTAATCAGCGTCGTATCGGCAGTGAGGCGTGACAGCACTTCGCCGGTGCGTGTCACTTCAAAAAACGCCGGTGACAATGTGGTGATGTGATTATAGACGGCGGCGCGCAAATCGGCAGTTACCCGTTCCCCAATCCATGAAACAAAATAAAACCGCATGGCGCTGGCCAAGCCCAGCACAATGGCGACAATCAGCATGGCGAGAAAATAGCGATCGATTGAACTGGCATCTTCGGTCGAAAAGCCATTATCAATCATAAAGCGCACGGCAATCGGCATTGCCAAAGTAGCCGCGGTAGCGGCCAACAAGGCAAAAAACGCGGCCATCACACGGCCCGGATATTGGCCGATAAAAGGAATGAGCGCACGCAAAGGCTGCAAGCTGCGCGCACGCGGCCGACGTTTGGCATCTTCTTCCATTTGAGCAACCGCTTCGGCGGCATCATTGCGTGACACGGTGCACGCCCCTTTCTCAGTTGAATTGCGCTGCTTATAGCAAGCCGTGTCCCGCTTCACCAGTGGCCAAATTGACCTCCAATATCGACTTGCACAGTGCTCTTCTTCTGTTTATATAAGCGCTCAACGCTATTTGAGAAGGAAAAGGCGATGAAAAAGGATATTCATCCCGATTATCACATGATTACGGTGGCCATGACCGATGGCACCACCTATCAGACCCGCTCGACCTATGGCGAAGAGGGCACTACGCTGACGCTGGATATTGATCCGACCACCCATCCGGCTTGGACCAAAGGGTCACAAACGCTGGTAGACCGTGGTGGTCGCGTCTCGCGCTTCAACAAAAAATTCGACAGCTTTATCGGCTAAACCCGCTGAAAACCTATTTGAAAAGGGCTTCTGCATCACTGCGGGAGCCCTTTTTGCTTTCCAGCATGGCCTCGGCGCGGCTGATTTCTTGTTTCAGCAGGTTAATGCGCGCGGTCAATTCTTCCACCCCTTGCAGGCTTAAATCCTGTTCGGCCAATTGTGCCAAAATACTGCCCTTCGGGGCATCTATTTCCTCTTCCATCGCTGCCTCACCATGCTTAATCTCGGACTGTTCAAGTGTAATGGAAAGAAACACAAATGTCCGAAAAACTACCCCAAACCATGAATGCCATTGCCATTGGCGACGATGGCACGCCCGAAAGCCTGCATATGGCTGAGCATGGCCTACCGAAACCGCAAGCGGACGAGATTTTGGTACGGCTTGGCGCGGCCGGGGTCAATCGCGGCGATTGCATGCAGCGCATCGGGCTTTATCCACCGCCGCCCGGCGCGCCCGATATTATGGGGCTGGAATTTGCCGGCACTGTGGTGGCTCTTGGCGAGAACGCTGAAAAATGGCAGCTGGGCGACCGCATCGCAGCACTGGTCGCCGGTGGCGCTTACGCTGAATATGCCTGCGTCCATCAAGACCATGCGCTGGCCATTCCCGATGCCATGAGCTTCACCGATGCGGCCGCCTTGCCGGAGACGATTTTCACCGTCTTTGCCAATGTTTTTGAAGGCGGCGCGTTACAAAAAGGCGAGACGCTTTTGGTGCATGGCGGCTCAAGCGGCATTGGCACAACGGCCATTCAAATGGCCAAACATTTCGGCGCCAAGGTCATCATCACGGCGGGTTCTGACGATAAATGCGCGGCATGCCGTGATTTGGGCGCCGATTTGACGGTGAATTACCAAAGCCAAGATTTTGTTGAAGCGTGCCGTGATTTTACCGATGGCGCGGGGGTTAATGTCATTCTTGATATGGTCGGCGGCGATTATATTGCGCGCAATATGGAAGCCGCGGCCATGGGCGGGCGCATCGTCAATATTGCCTATATGCAGGGCTTTTCGGCAGAAGTGAATTTTCTGCCTGTCATGTTGAAACGGCTGACTTTGACCGGCTCAACCTTGCGGGCGCGTCCTTTGGCCGAGAAAACCCGCCTGACCGAGGCCGTCAATAAAGCCTTTTGGCCGCATATCGGCGCCGCGGTACAGCCGATTGTCGATAGCGTTTATCCATTGGCCGAAGCGGGCAAAGCCCATGCGCATATGGAAAGCAGCCATCATATCGGTAAAATCATTCTCGATTGCAACTGCTAGGCGCACAATTTCTTTGCAGCTTTGGTGGGCTTGCGCTATATAAGCCCCATATTCACTGAAATCGATGCTTTTTTGATGCATGGCTCATGCGTCATTAAACCTATGCAGCGTTTTGATCGTTTGGAGACTGACATGACAGCACCGCTTATGCCGAAAGCCACCGCCGTTTGGCTGGTAGACAATACCGCCCTGACATTCGACCAGATTGCCCTGTTTTGCGGCCTGCACCCGCTGGAAGTCAAAGGCATTGCCAATGGCGATATTGCCGCCGGCATTAAGGGCATGGACCCGATCAGCAATGGCCAATTAACGCGCGATGAGATTGAACGCTGCCAAAATGATGCGACGGCTGAATTGCAACTGGCCGATGCCAAGCGCGATATTCCGCCCCCCAAGCCGCGCAAAGGCTCACGTTATACGCCGCTCTCCAAACGCCAAGAACGCCCCGATGCCATTGCTTGGCTGGTGCGCAACCATCCGGAACTCAATGATGCCGAGATCGGCCGCCTTGTCGGCACCACCAAACCGACCATTCAGAGCATTCGCGAACGCACCCATTGGAATATGGCCAATATCACGCCGCTTGATCCGGTGACTTTGGGCATGTGCAGTCAGATTGAGCTTGATGAATATGTCGCCAAAGCGGCCAAACGCGAAGAACGGCGTCAAAAACGTCTGGCGCGCGAAGCGGCGAAAAACGGCGAAGTGCTCAAAGATGCGGCCGAAACCACTGCGGTGACGGGCGAAGCGGCGGAAATGACAGCGATGGAGACATCGGTGGAAGCCGCAATGGAACCGGCAAAACCGATTGATGACAGCCAAGTATTTGCCGACAGCCCATCATCTGATTCGGCTGACGACGGCACAGACGAACCGCTTCGTCCGGAAGACGTTTTTAAATCATAGCTGCAGCGCGGGCTTATGCCTGCTCGCGCAAGGCCTCAATCTGCTCCTTAAGAGCAAGTTTCTTGCGCTTGAGCGTCCATATATCGAGCGTGTCTTCAGACAAATCGGCCTGTCGGGCACGAATTTCCTCTTCCAGCTCACTATGCTGGCGCTGCAAACTTGTGAGGCGTGCATTGATGGTCATAGCCACCTCCCCTTTTTGCTTGTTCAGCCTGACAGCTTGCTTTGCCCGTGTCCACGAATAAATGCGAAAAAGCGGCAAAACGGCTTGAAATCCATGTATAATTCGGGCTATACCCGCGCTTTCCTGTTTTCGGACGGGCAATTCACGCGGCGGAGGCGATAATGAGCGACGCGAAAATCGGCATAATTATGGGCAGCCAGAGCGATTGGCCGACCATGAAACACGCGGCAGATATTCTTGACGAATTGGCCATTGCGCATGAGTGCAAAATCGTCTCGGCCCACCGCACCCCCGACCGCATGTATGACTATGCGCGCGCCGCCAAAGAAACCGGCTTGAAAGTAATTATTGCAGGCGCCGGTGGGGCCGCCCATTTGCCCGGTATGACCGCCGCCTTAACGCCGATACCCGTGCTCGGCGTGCCGATACAATCAAAAGTTTTATCGGGGCAGGATTCACTCTTGTCCATTGTGCAAATGCCGGCCGGTGTGCCGGTCGGCACTTTGGCGATTGGTGAGGCCGGGGCCAAAAATGCAGCGCTCTTGGCCGCCGCCATTGTCGCCAATGAAGATGCGACATTGGCCGAAAGACTGGAAGCCTGGCGCGCCGCGCGCACGGCCGACGTTCAAGAGTTTCCCAGTGACAAAGGATAGTTTGTCGCCAAATGCCACAATCGGCATTGTCGGCGGCGGGCAATTGGGCCGTATGCTGGCGCTGGCGGCGGCTGAATTGGGACTGAAAAGCCATATTTATTGCCCTGAAGCCGACTGCCCCGCCGCGCAAGTATCTCACGCCTTCACCACCGCCGCTTATGATGATGAAACCGCCTTATCCGCTTTCGCCGCCGCGGTTGATGTCGTCACTTATGAGTTTGAAAATATTCCCGTCGCCACGGTCGAGCATATTGCAGCCTCGAAACATGTTTTTCCATCTGCCAAGGCGTTGAAAATCGCCCAAGATCGGCTTGATGAAAAGTCCTTCATGCGCGCACAAGGTTTCGGCGTTGCCGATTTCTTCGATATTACCGATTTGGCGAGCCTTGAGGCAGCTTTGGCACAATGTGGCGGCGCGGGCATATTGAAACCCCGCCGTTTTGGCTATGACGGCAAGGGCCAATGGCGCTTGAATGGCGACAGCGACCTCGCTGCCGTGCTGGCCGAATTGGACGGGCAAGCTGCCATTTTGGAGGCTTTGGTGCCGTTTGATCGCGAAGTGTCCATTTTGGTAGCGCGCGGCCAAGACGGTGCCACCGCCTGTTATGACGTTATTGAAAACATCCATCGCAATCATATTTTGCACAGCTCCACCCTACCCGCGCAATTATCCGCCGCACTGCAAGACACGGCGAAAAATATGGCTGAAAAAATCGCGGCGGCGCTTGATTATGTCGGCGTGCTGGCGATTGAATGTTTTGTCGTGGGCGACGCGCTGTTGATTAATGAAATCGCCCCGCGTGTGCATAATTCCGGCCATTTGACGCAAGATGCCTGCCATGTCGGTCAGTTTGAGCAGCATATGCGGGCCGTTGCCGCTTGGCCGCTCGGCGATGCGACAGCGCATAGCGATGCAGTGATGACCAATTTATTGGGCGATGAGATTGAACAATGGCGCGATTTGACGGCGCAAGAAGCGACTTATGTGCATCTTTACGGCAAGGCAGAAGCGCGACCGGGCCGCAAAATGGGCCATGTGACCCGTTTGAAAACAAAAAATTCTTAACTTTGGCGATAGCGCATTTTCGCCAATGCGCCGATAAGCCCGTCAAACGGTGCTTTATCGCCGTGAATTTTTTCCGACCAGCCGCGCGCTTGCGCTTTCACTTTTTCAAATTGCATGACATTTTCAATGCGCCGCTCAAGAAACGCTCGGGTTTTGGCAAAGTCTTCGCTGTCATCATCGAACCAATAAAGCCGCGTCGCCGCGATAACACCGCTCAAAATCAGCCGTTTGGAGTAATAATTATAATCGGTCGCCGTATCACCCGCCCAACGCCACATTTGATGCGCCGTTTTGAATAATAAATCAGCCGCCAATTTCTGCCGCCCCGGCACTGAAAGATAGCCCGCGGCGCGGCGCGCTGCCTCAATATGGGCGCTATCGACCAGCAAACGTTGCCACACCGCCTCGGTGATACGCTCACGGATTTTCATATCATCGGGGGTCGGCAGAGCGGTCAGCATCTCGTTATCACCCTGCGCCGAAAATGTCTCAATCAGCGTATCGACACCGCGCGCAAAGGCCAATTCCGCCATGGCCGCATCAATCTCAGCCGCCGCAATGGCTTGCTGCAGCAGGTTTTTTGACCAGCCGTCAAACGCCACTTCGGGCAGGGCTTTTGCAAGCACCGCTTGACGGGTTGCAGCATAAGGACTTTTTTCGCTCATGGCGCGACTATGTTGGCAAACGGACATAAAAACAAGCGCAAATCTGCCGCAGCGCGGGCCATGAATATACGCCACTTGCCCTAGACAAAGCCGCGCCAACTTGCTACACCAACTCCACTCGGCGGCGATGAGTCGCTGAAATTTGATTTGAAAGGGTGATGAAACGTGCAAGTTTCCGTTCGTGATAATAATGTCGATCAGGCCTATAAGGTTCTGAAGAAAAAGCTTCAGCGTGAAGGTGTCTTCCGTGAAATGAAGCTGCGAAATCACTATGAAAAACCCTCGGAAAAGCGCGCCCGCGAAAAAGCAGAAAGCGTGCGCCGTGTTCGCAAGCTGGCTCGCAAGGCCGCGCAGCGCGAAGGTTTGGTTGTCGGCAAGCGTAAATACTAACTGACGCCCTGAAGAAACAAAAGCCCCGCTCATAAAGCGGGGCTTTTCTTTTGTCGGAACGCCTTTGTCTAAAAGGCTTTGACGATATTTTCGACCATTTTCTTGGCATCCGAGAACAACATCATCGTGTTGTCGCGGAAGAATAATTCATTCTCGACACCGGCATAGCCCGAGCCCATGCCGCGCTTGATGAACAGCACTGTGGCAGCGCGGTCAACATCCAAAATCGGCATACCGTAAATCGGACTTTGCGGGTCGGTTTTGGCCGACGGATTGGTCACATCATTGGCCCCGATAACAAAGGCCACATCAGCCTGCGGGAACTCGGAATTAATGTCTTCCAATTCAAACACTTCATCATAGGGCACGTTGGCCTCGGCCAATAGCACGTTCATATGACCCGGCATACGACCGGCGACCGGATGAATGGCGTAAGTTACTTTCACGCCTTCTTTTTTCAACTCATCAGCCATTTCGCGCAAAGCGTGCTGGGCTTGCGCCACCGCCATGCCATAGCCCGGCACGATAATCACCGAACCGGCATTTTTCATGATAAAGGCCGCATCTTCGGCGCTGCCTTGTTTGACCGGACGCTGTTCAACGCCACCGGCGGCAACCGCACCATCTTCGCCACCAAAGCCGCCAAGAATGACCGAGATGAACGACCGGTTCATGCCCTTACACATAATGTAAGACAAAATGGCGCCCGATGAGCCGACCAAAGAGCCTGTGATAATCAAGGCCAGATTGCCCAAAGTGAAGCCGATACCGGCAGCCGCCCAACCCGAATAAGAATTCAGCATGGACACGACAACCGGCATATCCGCACCACCAATGGGAATGATGATCAAAAAGCCGATGGCAAAGGACAATACGGTGACAAACAAGAACACTTCGGCCAACTGATTGGTCGGATCGAGACAAAGATAGACAATGCCGGCCAAAATGCTGACGAAAATGATGATGTTGATGGCATGTCGTTGCGGCAGCAATATGGGCGCGCCGGACATGGTGCCTTGCAGCTTGGCAAAGGCAATCACCGAGCCGGAGAAAGTAATCGCGCCAATGGCGACGCCAAGCGACATCTCGACAAGACTGGCCGTCATGATTGCGCCATTCTTCACAATACCGAATGCCTCAGGTGACAAAAACGCGGCCCACGCAACCAATACGGCTGCCATGCCGACCAGCGAGTGAAAAGCGGCAACCAATTGCGGCATATCGGTCATGGCGATACGGCGCGCAATCACCGCGCCGATAATGCCGCCAATGGCGACACCGGCGGCGATAATGCCGAAGCTTTCCAATGAGTTATTGTCGAGAAGCGTCAGCGTTGTGGCGACCGCAATGGCCATGCCGGCCATGCCGAAATAATTACCCTGCCGCGATGTTTCGGGGCTCGATAGCCCGCGCAAAGACAGAATGAAAAAGACACCTGAAACAAGATAGAGAAGGGTTGATATATTAGCGCTCATCAGTCAGACCCCTAATCTTTTTTACGATACATGGCGAGCATGCGCTGGGTCACCAGAAAGCCGCCGAAAATATTAATGGACGCCAAAATGACGGCACCGAAACCGAGCCAGCGTGTCATCGCACCGGCTTGGTCATCGACGCTGACATCAGCCCCAATCGCGACCAACGCGCCGACAATAATCACCGACGAAATGGCATTGGTGACCGACATAAGCGGTGTGTGCAAAGCCGGGGTCACCGACCAGACCACGTAATAACCGACGAAAACGGCCATAACGAAAATGCTCAACAGATAGATAATGGCATCTACATTCATTTTTTTGCTCCCTTGGCCGCCTTTTTAACCGGTTTTTTAGCTGGCTTTTTGGCCGCCGCATTTCTCATGACAGGCTTTTTTGCGGCCGCCCTTTTCGTCGGCTTTTTCTTTTGCAGCGCCGGATGGACAACCGACCCGTCGCGGGTCAGACCGATACCGGCAATAATTTCGTCTTCCCAATCCAGCGCCAGTTCCTTTGTCTCTTTATCGAAAAACGCATCGAGGAAATTAAACAAATTGCGGGAAAATAATTCCGACGCATTTCCGGCCAAGCGACCCGGCACATTATGATGCGCGACCAGTTTCACGCCCTTATGCGTCGTCACCTTACCGGCTTTCGACAATTTGCAATTGCCGCCCTGTTCAACAGCCAAATCAACCAGCACCGCGCCGGGTTTCATGCCTTCCAGCATTTTCTTGGTCACCAATTCCGGTGCCGGACGGCCCGGAATAAGCGCCGTGCAAATAACAATGTCTTGCTTGGCGATATGTTCGGTCACCAGAGCTTGCTGGCGCTTTTGATAATCGGCGCTCATTTCCTTGGCATAACCGCCTTCAGTTTCGCCGCTATCATTATCATCGGCTTCCACCATGACAAATGTGCCGCCCAGACTTTCAACCTGCTCGGCGGCGGCGCGGCGCACATCGGTGGCACTGACAATGGCACCCAATCGCTTGGCCGTAGCAATAGCCTGCAAACCGGCAACGCCGGCTCCCATAACGAAAACGCGCGCCGCAGGGACAGTTCCCGCCGCCGTCATCATCATCGGCAAAGCGCGACCATATTCTGCCGTTGCATCCAACACCGCCTTATAGCCGGACAAATTTGATTGCGAGGACAGAATATCCATAGATTGCGCGCGCGTGATGCGCGGCATCAACTCCATCGCCATGGCTTGAATTTTCGCTGCCTCATAGGATTTCACAGCGGCCGCGTTTTGATACGGGTTGAGGGAGGCAACAAGAACCGCCCCATTCTTCATTGCTTTCACCTGCGCAGCGGAAGGCGCGCGCACGCCAAACACCACATCGGATTTTTTCAGCACCGCCGCCATTGCTTTGGTGACGGTTGCGCCGGCCTGTTTATAGTCGGCATCGGCAAAGCCGGATGCTTCACCCGCACCGGCTTCAACCGTAACCTTAATGCCAAGGCCGGTCATTTTCTTCACCGTCTCCGGTGTTGCAGAAACACGCGGTTCACCACCTGCTTCCTTCAATACAGTCAGGCTTACAGCCATTGATTACTCCCGATTTTCAATTTACGGCGATGGGCGAAGCGCATGCTCTAGCCATATACAAAGAGCAGGAGCATGACCAAAATAATGGTAATGAAGACAATGCTCCATTTTGTGTAGTCCAGAAACGCCTCATAGGTGTGTTCATGTTCGGGGCGATCCATTTCTTCGCCCCAATCTTGGCTGTCATTGGTGTCGGTCATATTATTCTCCCCGCTCAATAGGGCGCAAATATAGCAAAAGCTTTGCATCGCACAAGCTTAGATTTTACCCCGTTAACGCGCATCGGTCAGCGACCCGAAATGGCGGATTTCAGCCATCTCTTCGATTTGTTCGGCCAAACGCATAATCTCGATCATATGCCCGGCCCACAGCGCCTGCCCGGCTTCGTCTTCTATTTCATCTTGGCGCAATTCAATAAGGCCGTGCGGCAAACCGTTTGTCGTGCCGTGGCGGTAAAGGCAATCATTTTTCAGCCGCCCCGAATACGGCGCATTATCACCGAAACAAATATCACTGTGATGCGTCATATAATCAAGCATGAGATTGCGCAAGCGGTCATCCCTATCCCATAAAATGGCTGCTTGCCATGGGCGTGCCTGCCCGCGCCAAGAGGGCGTAAAACTGTGCACGGAAAGAATTATCGGCACTTGTCCTGCGGCTGAAGCGGCATCCACTGCAGTCTCAATGGCCTGATTATAAGGTGCGTAAAAATCATTGATGCGCGCCTGCCAAGCGGCTTTGTCTTGAAACGGATCAATATTGCGATTGGCCGGAATAATCGCCCCATCAGATAGTTTCATCACCAATGTTGGATCATCTAGGCCGCGATTGGGGTCAATGAGCAAGCGCGAAAACTGCGACGCCACCAAAGGGCAATTCAACCCGTCAGCAATTCGCTGAGCGACTTGAAGCGCGCCAATATCATAAGCAATATGTCGCGCCAATTCTTCTTTCGGCAGCCCCAGCCCGTTCAATTCTGGCGGTATGTAATTGCTGGCATGGTCGCAAATAATCAAAAACCGACGATTGCAGGCTTCATCTCCAAGACGGCTGGCTAACACCGGCGACATGGTGCCTCAACTTTCTTTGCGGCGTAAATGGCGGCCCGGCGTGGTTTTGCCGTCAGCCAAAAAGCGCATGATTTCTGCCGTAATTTCCCGTTTCCATGTATGGTGCAGCAAATGACCGGCACCGACCAATTCAAGCAGTTCAACATCAGGCCGCAAGGCCAGAAGCGAGGCAGCATTATAATCAATATTCACTGTGCGATCCTTGTCGCCATGAATGATGAGCAGTTTGTTTTGCGTGCCCGGCATATGTTCATAAGTTTTCTGCATATCTTCGAGATGATGCTTCAAATTCATCGCATAAATCGCATTGGTGCGGAAAGCGCGCGGTTGCAAAATCAGCGCAATGGCGGCATCGCGCACATAATTTTGCGGCGCTGTTTCCGGCCAAGCTGCCCCCTCAGAACCGGCTTGCATTTGCGCTGCACCATATTTGGTCAAGACAATATTGGACAAAATCGGCCCGATAATCGGCAAAGTAACCAGCCGATTGGCCCAATAATCAGGGCCATACCACGGAATAATGGGCGGCGCGAGCATAATGGAAGCGGTGATTTCCTCGCCCAGCACTTGCGCATAGGCCAAAGCGGTGGAGCCGCCCCAGCTTTGCCCGATAATGACCGGCATTTCATAACCCAAGGCGCGCACGGCTTGATGAATTTCGCGCGCCTGCGCGCGCGGGTCAGACATTTCTCGGTCAGCTGATTTGGTTTTCGACCGTCCAATGCCCGGGCGGTCAAAACTCAAGACCGTGCCATGCGCCGCCAAATCATCACCTAAAGCCAGCATCATATCATGCGCATTGGCGCTGGAGCCGTGTATCAGCACAAAAACCGGCTTGTCTTTGCCAGCCTCGGTATTTTTTGACAAATAATGTAAAGTTGCGCCGCGCGTTTCGATAAACGAACCGGCAGGCGGCAAATCGGCCATAAGCCGCGCGCGCAAACGCGCATCATGCAGCCAGGCCATGAGGCCTAAAATAACAATGAGGGAAAAAACACCGACCAACATCAGCGTATATCGAAAGAACAAATTAGCCCCGCCTGAAGGTTTGGGCGGTGAAAAGCCAATTAGCCTTGGCGTGCCTTAAACCGCTTATTGGTTTTGTTAATGACATAAAGGCGGCCACGACGACGCACCAGCTGGTTTTTCTGGTGACGGTCACGCAGCGACTTCAAAGAATTGCGGACTTTCATCTTCGGCTCC
>CATDDF010000072.1 GCA_949498175.1 Alphaproteobacteria bacterium
GCAGGCAAAATCAAGCCTCCTTCTGCGCCGACAATAAAGCGCTGACCAGCTTGGCCGTATGGTCGACCATCGGCACAAGCCGCGCATATAAAAGCCCAATCGCTTCCAGCTCGGCCATGGCCGAGCGAATGCTAGCCGGTGACAATTTCTCATCCAGCACATCGGCTAGGTTTTTCGAGCCAATGGGCGCGCCGGTTTTGAGATAGGCTTCAACAATATGGCCAAAAATGGCACGCGCACGGGTCGTCAAATCGGCAAGCTCGGTCATGGGGTGCAGTTTAAGCGAGGCGCGCCGGCTTGCCCACAGCTTTATCTTGCTCCGCTTTTCCTTAAGCGTTAGATAAAGCGACAAGCGAAAGGATTTTTCATGCCCGTTTCCCGCCCCTCAGGCCGTGCCGCCGACCAGCTTCGCGCCGTCAGCCTTGAAACAAATGTCTCCAAGCACGCAGAAGGCGCGTGCCTCGTCAAATTTGGCGACACCCATGTTTTGTGCACCGCCTCTTTGGAAACCCGCGTGCCGCCCTGGTTGCGCGGTCAGGGGCGCGGCTGGGTGACGGCGGAATATGGCATGCTGCCGCGCGCTACCGGTGAGCGTATGCGCCGCGAGGCCAATGCCGGCAAACAATCGGGCCGCACGCAGGAAATCCAAAGGCTGATTGGCCGCTCATTGCGAGCCGTGGTCAATTTGCAGGCCCTGGGCGAAAACCAGATTTCGCTTGATTGCGATGTCATTCAAGCCGATGGTGGCACGCGCACGGCGTCGATAACCGGTGCGTGGGTGGCGCTTTATTTATGCGTTGAAAAAATGAAGGCTGACGGGCTCATTTCAACACCGGTCATGGGCGGCGTCATTACCGACCAGCTGGCCGCTTTATCCTGCGGCATTTATCAAAGCCTGCCCGTGGCTGATTTGGATTATGATGAAGACAGCGTCGCCGATACGGATGGCAATTTTGTCATCACCGGCAGCGGCAAGCTGGTGGAAATTCAGGCCACGGCGGAAGGTGCGGCGTTTGAAGAATCCGAATTCCAGACTTTGCTCAATTTGGCCAAAAAAGGCATTGCCGAATTGGTCGTCATGCAAAAACAGGCGGTCGGGCTGTAAATGGCGCGCCATTTCACTGCGCCGAAATTGATTGTTGCCAGTCATAATGAAGGCAAGCTGGTGGAAATTGCCGATTTACTGGCTGACTTCGCCGTCGAGACGGTCGGCGCGGCTGCACTTGGTTTGCCTGAGCCGGAAGAAACCGGCAAGACTTTTATCGCCAATGCCGAATTGAAGGCTTTGGCCGCTGCGACCACGGCGGGACTGCCGGCCTTATCCGATGATAGCGGCTTGGCGGTCGATGCGCTGGACGGCGCGCCGGGGATTTATTCGGCGCGCTGGGCCGAGACCGCCAATGGCCGCGATTTTGATTTCGCCATGCACAAAATTGAAATGGCGCTCAACCAAAAAGCGCAGCGCCAAAAACATGTGCCGCGTACGGCACGCTTTATCTGTGCCCTGTCTTTGGCTTGGCCCGACGGCCATGTCGAAAGTTTTGAGGGCACGGTTGAGGGCAGTCTGGTGTGGCCGATGCGCGGCAAAAACGGTTTCGGCTATGACCCGATTTTCCTACCTGAAGGCGGCGATTTGACTTTTGGCGAAATGAACCCGGAGGCCAAACACGCCATGTCGCATCGCGCCGATGCTTTTGCCCAATTAGTGGCGGCGTGTTTTGCCGATAAGCCAAAGTGAGGCAAGCTGCGCAGAGCGTTGAAGCTGATAATATGCCGCCGCTCGGCATTTATTTGCATTGGCCGTTTTGTTCGGCCATTTGTCCCTATTGCGATTTTAATGTTTACGCGGCGCATAAAAACACCGCCGACCCGCAAGACTGGCTGGCCGCCTATCGCGCCGAATTGACTTATGCGCATGGGTTGCGCCCTGTCGGGCCGGTGCACAGCGTGTTTTTCGGCGGCGGTACGCCATCGCTCATGCCGGCTGAATTGGTCGGCGATATTTTGAACCATATTGACGCCCTCTGGGGGTTGGCCGTGCATGCTGAAATATCGCTGGAAGCCAATCCGGTCAGCGCCCCGGCGCCGCATATGCATAAGCTGCGCCAAGCCGGCATAACGCGATTGTCTCTAGGGGTGCAGGCCTTTGACGATGCGGCGCTCAGATTTCTCGGCCGCACCCATAGCGCTGATGAGGCACGCCGCGCCTTTGATGCGGCGCGGGCAATATTTGACAGGGCCAGTTTTGATTTGATTTATGCCCGCCCCGACCAGTCATTAGATGATTGGCAAAAAGAATTAAGCGCAGCGCTCGCTTTGGCACCGCAACATATGTCGCTTTATCAATTGACCCTTGAGCCGGAGACGCCGTTTCATGCGCGCGCGCGACACGGCAAGCTTGCCCTGCCCGATGAAGAGGTGGCGGCCGATTTATTCGAGTTGACGCAAAGCCTGTGCACCGCGGCCGGCCTGCCGGCTTACGAAATTTCAAACCATGCGGCACCGGCGCATATATGTCGTCACAATCAGGCCATATGGCAGGGCGGCGATTATGCGGGCATCGGCCCCGGCGCGCATGGCCGCCTGACGTTGGACGGCAAAAAACATGCCAGCCTGGCTTTGCGTCAGCCGCAAGAATGGTTGACCGCGTGTCGCGAAAAAGGCCATGGCTGGGAGCTCAATAAATTGTCCGACGCAGAGGCGGCTGAAGAGGCGGTGATGCTCGGGCTACGCTTGACTGACGGTCGGCCTTTGGCGGCTTTGGCGGCGCAAGGGGTCAGCTTCGATAAGGCACACCTCGTGGCCTTGCAAGAAGACGGGCTTTTGATGGCGCGCGATGATTGCTTGCAGGCAAGCGACAAAGGGCGGCTTTTATTGGATTATATTATCGGACGCTTGCTGGCGTGAGCGTCACCGCATTATCGCCGGAAATTGCATTGATTGTTTCGCGCGGCGCGTCTTGTGACGGCGAAAGCTTGTCTTGTGCGATGCTGTCCGTTGTATCGGGCAAATTGGGCAAAGCGCGGTCGGGATTGGATCGGCGCAGCGCCTCAGCCAAACTCATTGCCGCTTCAAGGCGGCGGTCATGCTCAACAAAGCTGCGCGGCGGGCGGCTGATTTCACGCGACCGCGCCCGCGTCACCTCCTGCACCGTCAAGCCGCGCTCATTAAGGCCACCCGCATTCAGACGAAAAATACCGTCAATGCCGCTAAACCCGTTCGGATCCATCAGCAGTTCGGCGGCAAAGGGCGACTCGGTTTGAAAACCCGATAAGCGTGCCGCCAGCGCCACCGCGTCATAGGCCATGCTGGCAAGGCGCGGCGGGGCGGCGTCATAAATCGCCTCATAGCGCGCTGCAAAGCCGCTCCAATTGGCGCTCGGCGCTGCGGCATACCAGCCGCCATGTAGAGGCGGCTCTTGGCTCAAAGTCGGGTCATCCCACAAGCCGGTGCCGATAAATTTGACGCGGCGCGGGTCGATATCGAAATAGGGCAATAGCGGCGCCAGATTTCTAAGCGCCAAGCCGCCCTCCGGCATGAACACCGCATCATAAGGAATGTCGCCCAAGGTTTCGACCAGGGCCAAAGCCTCATAGGCTGACACCAATTCGGGCGCATCATCGCCCAATAATTTAAACACCGCCTCAGCCTCTTCGGGCGGCGCAACGGGCAGGCCGGTTTCGTCGTCAATGCGGACGGGTAAAAGCGCCAAAGCCTCATCGGTCAGGCGCTGCATTTCAGCCATATGGGCGGCTTTTCTTTCGTCAAAACGGGCTAGGCGGCGCACCGGATCGAACATGCTTTCGGCGTCGGGCGGATAGGTCTCGCTTTGCACAATGGTGCCGCCAAAGCGGTCAACCGAAGCGGCAAAGCTGGCGGCAATGCGCGCGCCGAACACCCCGTCAGGCACCAATGCGCCGAACCGCGTCAAACCTTGCGCAATCGCCTCCGAGACAATGCGGTCAATATTTTGCTCGGGTAAAAAGCCCATCAGCCACAAGCCATCCGTTGCCGTGCTGGCATCATTGGAAAAGGCAAAGGCCGGCACATTGCGGCCGGCCAATACAGGTTGCATGGCGGTGACCGAAGAGCCGAAAAGCGGCCCGACAATAATATCGGCGCCCGCCGCAATGGCGGCTTTGGCCGCTTCCTGTGCGCCTTCAGCCGTGCCTTTCGTGTCGTGCAGGCTGATGACGAGACTTTGGGTCGGCGCATCAAAAAGCGCCAATTGCGCGCTATTATATAAATGGCCGGCCAGGCTGCGAATGGCCTCGCGCCTATCGCCCAAAGGCAAGAGCAAGCCAAGAATGCGCACTTTGGCAGGGCGTGGCGGCGGCGTCGGATAGGCGGTTTTGTCAATCGCTATAATTCGCACCGGCTGGCTTTTCGGCGCAATCGAAGCGCGCCGGCTGGCATCATCTTGTGCCAGCGGGGCCGGAGCGCCGCTACAGGCAGCCAAAAAACCGAGCATAGCCAGCGCGGCGCATAGGGTGACAGGCCGTTTTATGGCGCCCATAGCGGATATGTTTTTCGCGTCTTGCGTCATGCGGTTCTGCTTCCAGCCAGAAAAGCCGACCCTATCGAGCGCGGCGGTCTAAGTAAATGCATAATCAAGTGTGACATAAGAATATGGCGGCTTTCGGGCATGGGCTGCATGCGGGCAGACAGGGCGCGGTCGACGCGCTAAGATGCGGCATGGATGAACAGGCCCGATACCGCGCCGCCGCGTGGCAGGCAGAAGACCAAGCACTGGGCGGCGGACTATATATTGTTGCGACCCCATTGGGGCATGTGCGCGACATTAGTTTGCGGGCGTTGGATGTGTTGGCTGGGGTTGATGTGATTTATTGTGAAGACACGCGTCATTCGGCGAAATTATTGGCACATCACGCCATTCAAACCCAAACCGCCGCCTATCATGAACATAATGGCGCAAAGGCGCGTCCAAAAATTCTTGCCGCTTTGGCAGATGGCAAGGCCGTGGCGTTGATATCCGATGCCGGCACGCCGCTCATCTCCGACCCCGGCATGAAATTAGTGCGCGAAGCGCGCGCCGCCGGTCATGCGGTGACGGCCATTCCCGGCGCTTCCGCTCCGATTGCGGCTTTGTCGATTTCCGGCCTGCCCAGCGACCGCTTCACCTTTGCCGGTTTTTTGCCGCCCAAAAGCGCGGCACGACAAAGCGCGCTTGAAAATTTGAAAGCGGCGCGCGGCGGCACATTGGTGGTGTTTGAGGCGGCACGCCGCTTGCCTGCCTTATTGGACGATATTGCGGCGGTTTATGGTGCTTGCGAGATATCGGTGGCGCGCGAATTGACCAAGACATTTGAAGAAGTGGTAAGCGGCTCACTCGATGAGCTGCGCGCCCATTTTGCCGCCCATGCGCCGCGCGGCGAAATTACCGTGCTCATCGCACCGCCGCGCGACACGGCTTTAGACGCCGCGGCGATAGACGCCATGTTGGTCGATGCGATGGCCCAGATGAGCCGCCGCGATGCGGTGCAGACGGTGGCTGAGACGAGCGGGC
>CATDDF010000073.1 GCA_949498175.1 Alphaproteobacteria bacterium
GCCCTAAATTGTCAAAATATGTCTGCTTGTCATTGTCAATTTCAGCTTCCAAAGCCTCTATCTCATAAGCCAGGCTGGCTTCGATTGACTTTGACAGATTGGCAATGGCGATAAGGTTTTGTCTCCTTATATTCATGCGCGCCAATTCGACAAAGCGCATGAGAATGGAACGGGTCAGCAAAATATTTTGCGTTTCGGTGACCAAAAGATCGGAGGCATCTTCTCCGCGTTCAAACGTGAATGCATTGGCGGCTTTGGTCAGAGCCTGCGCTTTTTCAGTCGCCGTTCCCTCAAAATCTCTGAAAAAAGGATCAAGCTCAAGAAGGGCGGCGCCCAGGCTTGCTTTGGCCTCAATGTCCGAGCGTACGGCTTGCATTAAATCTTCCGCCAGAATCACACCGGTCTGCCCGATTAAATTATCATCGACATAAAGGGGAGGCGAAATGCCCGGCACATTATTCAGGGGTGCATAGGCGCTCATATCTTGCGGCGACAGGCTTCGGATGGATAATGTCATTGAATGGGTCGCCGGCATGATGGTCAAGACGACTGCTGCAACGACGCTGATGATGCCGGTGATGCCTCCAATCAGCCATTTGCCCCGCCAGAGGATTTCAATCAATTCAATCAGGTCGATTTCATCATCGATTTGAGACGAAGACATGCAATCTTTCCTCCCCACACATTTGAGCCCGTGTAATACAAAAGCCGAGCGATATCAATAAAAAATTGTTGAATCGCAACAGCTTGACTGCTAGCGTCGCTTGTGTTCAATGCGTGAACATGCAACCGGCGAAACACTGTTCACCCGCCGGTGCGGTAGCGTGGACGGATTAATTTACATGACTGAAAAACAAACCAAGAGCGGCAGCAAAGTGAACACGGAAGTGACGCTGCAGGTGATGGCGCATTTGGAAGAGAATCCAAAAGATACGCAGCGCCAAATTGCCGGCAAATTGGGCGTCAGCTTGGGGAGCGTCAATTACTGCATTAAAGCATTGATAAATAAAGGATTTTTGAAGGTTGAGAATTTTCGCAAAAGTTCCAATAAGCTGGGCTATGCCTATTTGCTGACGCCATCCGGCATTCATGAGAAAACCAATCTCACTGTCTCATTTTTGAAGCGCAAGCAGCGCGAATATGTTGAATTGGAGGCAGAAATTTCCGCCCTGCGGGCAGAAGTTGCCAAGCTGAAAGAGCAGGAGAGGCAGGCGCCTGAATGATGGCGGTGAGCGAAAAGGCGAAATGGTATGTTGCGCAAATCAAGCCGAACGGTTTTGATCGTGCCGTGTCCAATTTGACACGGCAGGGTTTTCAGACATTCATGCCCATGAAAAAAAAGACCGTGCGCCATGCGCGGCAGTTGAAAAATGTTCTGCGTCCGGTTTTTCCGGGCTATTTATTCATTCAATTCGGGGCTGACCGTGCCGATTGGCGCAAAATCAACTCCACATTCGGGGTCGCGCGCTTGGTCAGCTTTGAGCAATCTGTCCCAGCGGCGGTGCCAGAGGAGCTGATGGCCGGATTGCAAGCGCGGTGCGATGCCAAACAATGCCTGCAGCCGCTTGATGATTTAAAAGTCGGCGAGCGTGTCGAAATGGTCGCCGGCGCATTTACCGGCTTTGTCGGCGAAGTGGAAAGCTTAAGGAGTGGCGAAGGCGTGCAGGTATTAATGGATATTATGGGGCAGGCGGCGCGTGTCGAATTAAGCCATGAGCAGGTCAATCGGCTATGACAAAACGCCTTGCAAATCGGATTTGCCAACTGTCCTTATGAGAGGTGAGATAACACTGTGAGCGGTCACAAAATAACTGTCGTCGGCACCGGCTATGTCGGCATGTCCATGGCCGTGTTGCTGGCCCAGCACAATGATGTGATTGCACTCGATATTGACGAAGCTCGGGTTGATCTGATCAATCAGGGCAAGTCCACCGTGGTGGATGCCCAGGTTGAGCACTATCTAGCCGATAAAAAGCTCGAACTGACGGCAACGCTGGATAAAAAAAAAGCCTATAAA
>CATDDF010000074.1 GCA_949498175.1 Alphaproteobacteria bacterium
CGAGAAATTTGCGCCGCCCGCCGGCACCGTCAGCAAACAGGCGGTCCATGGCCGGGGTCAGCCATAGTTGCGGCAGCATAAGGGCGATATCGTCCATCTTGCCATTTACCCCATCAATGCGCACGCGACGCGCCCCGTCGCGCCAGCCAATACCGGCCCGCACCGCGCCTTCAAGGGTCGCAATATCGGCGTTCACCGTCCAACCCAAACGGCGCTCAAAGCGCATATCGTCAAACACCGCACCGCGCAATCCGCGCCCCGGCGCCAGCATGGACAAAGCTTCCAGCACATTGGTTTTGCCAATGCCATTGGCGCCCAAGAGCACCATGGCGCGCGGCGCACAATCAAGCGTCAGATTTTCATGCGAACGAAAATGCGTCAGCCGCAAAGCGGCAATATGAGGGGCCGAAACACGCGCCGGTGCCACATAATCTTGTGGCTGTTCGAGACTGGCGGAGACCCCGGCCATTACACCCGCATCGGCATGAGGACATAAAGCGCTTGCGCATCTTCATCATCGCGCACCAAAGTCGGCGAACCGCTATCGGCCAATTCAAAAGTCGCCGTCTCACCATCCAGCTGGCCGGTAATATCCATTAAATAGCGGGCATTAAAGCCGATTTCCATGGCATCGGCGGCATAGGCCACGCTCAGCTCATCATTGGCCGAACCGCTATCGGGATTGGACACGGACAAAGCCAGACTGTCTTTATCAAGCGCCAATTTGACGGCGCGCGATTTCTCGCTGGAAATGGCCGAGACGCGATCGACGCTTTGCGCAAAACTTTTGGCATCAAGCTTCAGCGTCTTGTCATTATCGGACGGGATGACGCGCGTATAATCAGGGAACTTGCCATCGATAAGCTTGGAGGTCAGAACAATCTCGGCAAAGGCGAAATTAATCTTCGTGTCAGACACTTGCAGCGATACTTCGCCTTCGGCTTCTTCCAATAATTTTTGCACTTCGCCAACGGTTTTTCGCGGAATGATGACGGCCGGCATATTATCGGCACCGACCGGTTGCGCCATTTCAACGCGCGCCAAACGATGCCCATCGGTTGCTACGGCGCGCAGCAAATTGGTGCCGCCCTCTTCTAAAACATGCAAATAAATGCCGTTCAAATAATAACGTGTCTCTTCCACCGAAATGGCAAAACGGGTTTTTTCAATCAAACGGCGCAAATCATCAACGGGCAGGGCAAAAGCCACCGGCATTTCATCTTGCGCCATGGCCGGAAAATCTTCGCGCGGCAAAGCTTGCAAGGTAAAGGCCGATTTGCCGGCCACCAGATTGAGCCGCCCACCGGTCTCATCTGTCGCCAATTCCACTTGCGCGCCATCGGGTAATTTGCGGACAATGTCGTAGAGCATATGCGCCGGTGCGGTAATCGCGCCGACTTGCACAATTTCCGCTTCAACGCGCTCGCGCATTTCGATTTCCAAATCGGTGGCGGTGAGCGCCAAAACGCCATTATCGGCTTCCAGCAAAACATTGGAGAGAATGGGGATGGTGTTGCGCCGCTCGACAACGCTTTGCACATGGTTCAATGCTTTCAACAAATCACTGCGTTCAATTATTGTTTTCATTTTGCCCTCTCACCATGCTGATGCGTCTTTTGGCCTGTTTGCTTGCAAGTAATTTATGCAGCCCGCAAGGCTCAAACGACATATGCCCGTTTCGAATCTCTAAGGGGAAATATAGCAGAAATGCGCCGTCAAAGGGGCAGTTTTTTTGCCCGCCGAGACGCTTTTCCCTGAATTAAAATCGGTTGATAAGATCGGATAAAAGCCTAATTTTCCAGCATGCGGCGCAGCAAATCGACATCTTCGTCCAAAGCCGGATCTTCTTCACGCAATTGCTCGATTTTCCTGACCGCATGAATCACCGTCGTGTGGTCGCGGCCGCCGAATTTTCGGCCAATCTCAGGCAAGGAGCGGGTCGTTAATTGCTTGGATAAATACATCGCAATCTGGCGTGGGCGGGCCACGGAACGGGCGCGTCGCGCCGACAACATATCACCCATTTTGACATTGAAATATTCTGCCACACGGCGTTGTATCTCATCAATGGTGACGCGGCGGTCAGAAGCGCGCAGCAAGTCGCGCAGCACATCTTGCGCCATTTCCAAGGTTACCGGACGACCGACAAAACTGGCATAAGCAATTACGCGATTGAGCGCCCCTTCCAATTCGCGAATATTGCTGACAATGCGCTGCGCCAGAAATTCCAATACCGGTTGCGGAATGCGCGCGCCGTCAGAACTGCCGTCCGTGCGCCGCGACAGGCTTTCCGCTTTGGCCTGCAAAATGCCCAAGCGCAATTCATAATCGGTCGGGTGAATATCGGCCACCAGCCCCCAGCCCAAACGCGAGCGAATGCGCTCCTCAATACCTTCCAAATCGGTGGGCGAACGATCGGCTGAAACAATGACCTGGCGATTATGGTCGGTCAGCGCATTAAAGGTGTGAAAAAACTCTTCCTGCGTGGAATCCTTACCGGCGATAAACTGAATGTCGTCAATCATCAGTACATCGACTTCACGAAATTGCTGCTTAAAGGCCACCGTATCCTTAAAGCGCAAGGCGCGGATGAATTGATACATGAACTTTTCCGCCGATAAATAAAGCACGGTGCGCTCCGGTTGACGGCGGCGAATTTCCCAAGCAATGGCGTGCATGAGATGGGTTTTGCCCAAGCCGACACCGCCATAAAGGAACAGCGGATTAAAAGCGACACCGTCGCCCTCGGCGAGACGATGCGCGGCGGCATGAGCCAGCTCATTGGATTTGCCGACAATGAAATTGTCAAAGGTAAAGCGCGGATCCAAGGGCGCGCCCAGATCGTCGCGCCCGCCGGCCGCCGGCAAGTCAGGCAAGGCGGCGCGCGGCTGGCTTGGTGCGGCAGCGCGGCGCGGTGCAACCACTTTCTGCTCGCGCACTTCCGGTTTCTTCTCGCTCGGCACCCATTCCGGCTTTAACTCAATATCAATGCGCCGCACACTGGCATCTTCGGCTTTCCAATGATCGCGAATGCGCGTCAGATAATGCGCTTCAATCCAACTGCGCACGAAGCGCGTTGGCACATGCAAGACGACGCGGCCTTTTTGTGCCCCCGCCACGTCCAATAATTTGAACCAGCTATTAAAGGTCGCTTCACCCAATTCGGCGCGCAGACGCGAGCGCACTTTGTGCCATTGCGCCTCAAGCGCCTCCAAGGCATGATTTTTATTTTCGCCGTCATCTGCCTGATTGCCTGCAGGCGCGTGACCTGTCTGTGTCGCGCGCGCCTCTGCAGAAGCGGCAAGCTTGCTTTTATCCTTATCGGCTCCGCCGTTCGCATCCGCCATCTTCCGTACCCTGTCTCGCGCTTTCCACATGGGGTCGCCATGTTTAGCGCGTCTATCATTTCGCCCAGCCAGTTACATATTGCATGTTCCTGACACAAGATGGGGAGGCTGCCGCTATCGCCGTAACGAGAGAAGCAAAACATCTTAACCAAGAGACGGTTTTTGAAATCGGATTTGCGCCACATGCACGCCGACCAGTCGGCTTACTTTAAAGACACGTTAAATGCGTGAGCCTTTAATCTTGGCACAATTTCTTTTCCGACCCGCTCCTTTCTGGGCTGCCATCCATAAAGACGCCGGATGAACAAGCCAATAAATTCCCCTCCAATCGCCTAGGCCTTTGTTTTGTTTCGCGAATCTGGGATTGCCCCAAAAATCCAGTGAAACTGCGGCTTTCAGCGATAAATTGACACTACAAATATGGCGTGAGCCTGACAACGGGAAGAAAATGAGAACAGTGAATTTTTTTTCTTTTTTTTTAATTTTTTTTTACGAATCGCAGAAAAAGAAAAAGCCCGACGAAGATTCCATCGGGCTGTTTTGCAAATTACAATTTTTTCTGTCGAATAGAATTGCGAGATATTGAACCTTACGCTGAGAGGTCACAATCGGACACTCTTATGAGACGATGGCACTGACCCGTTTGGCCAAACGCGATACTTTGCGCGATGCGGTTTTTTTATGCATCAAGCCTTTGCGCCCGGCACGCGCAATCAAGGGCTGGGCATCGCGCAAAGCGGTTTCGGCCGCCGCCTTATCACCACTGGCAATCGCCTCATCAACGCGACGAATAAAGCTGCGCATTTTTGACTTTTGGTCGCGATTACGCGCCGTGCGCCGTTCGATTTTGCGCACCATTTTCTTCGATGAACTCAAATTGGCCATGTTCCAACCTTATCAATCTCATAAATTACGCTCGAAAGCGTTCATATGTGGCGGTTTATAGGGGCGGCAAGGCCACCCGTCAACTTAAATGTCGCGCCCTGTGCGTATGGCGTTTTACTTGTCGGAAAATTTCGGCTGGCGCTTTTCAATAAAGGCGTTCATGCCTTCCGCCTTATCGTCAAAAGCAAATAATGCGTGGAAGACGCGGCGCTCATAATGCACGCCCTCTTTGAGGCCGGTTTCATAAGCGACATTGACACATTCTTTGGCCGTAAGCACGGATGGCAGGGATTTTTCAGCAATTTTTTGTGCCACATCCAGCGCTTCATCGAGCAAATCCTCATCGGCGATAATGCGCGACACCAACCCGCAACGCTCGGCTTCTTGCGCGTCCATCATACGGCCGGTCAGGCACATTTCCATGGCTTTTGATTTGCCGACAAAGCGCGTCAATCTTTGCGTGCCGCCGGCGCCGGGTATGACCCCCAAATTAATCTCCGGCTGGCCGAATTTGGCATTTTCAGCGGCCAGAATAAAATCACACATCATGGCCAGCTCGCAGCCGCCGCCCAGCGCATAGCCTGCCACGGCGGCGATAATCGGTTTGCGTGCTTTGGCCGCAGCTTCCCAATTGGCAGTGATAAAATCGTCGCGCATCACCTCAATATAGGTTTTATCCGACATTTCCTTGATATCGGCACCCGCCGCAAAGGCTTTTTCCGAACCGGTCAGCACCATGCAGCCAATGCCGTCATCCTTGTCAAATTTCTCAATCGCATGGGTCAGCTCGTCCATCAGCGCCGCGCATAGCGCATTGAGCGCTTTCGGACGGTGCAGGGTGATAAGGCCAACATTGTCGCGTTGGTCGACCAATATGTTTTCGTATTTCATGACATGGCTCCGGTCTCGATAGGGTCAAGCCGATTACGGCGCGACCATCGGGGTTAAATCAAATATCACCAAATCAGCGGTGAAGGTCAGCCGCAGAATTTCCCCGCGGCGCGAAAATGTCAACAGGGCAGGGCCACTCTCGCGTGGCTGCCAACCCAAATTGGGCAGGCTGTTTTGATAAAAAGCCCTTATGGCTTGTTGTGTCACCCCGGTCTCATGGCTCGCCGTCAACTGCACAATGCGCCCTTGCGGCTTGTCAAAAACAAAGCCCGCATCGGGCAATTCTTGCAAGCCCTCAGCCAAAGGCACATCGCCAATGGTGGACAAAAAGCTGCGCGCAGCGGCCATGGGCGCGAGACACATAAGCATGAGGGCAAAAACAATGCCGACACTCGGCTGTCTTATATTGCGCATGACCCTCTCTTTTTCCAAAACCGTCCGGCTTTTTATCTCTGACAAACGGGACAATAAAAACTCGACCGCCCTGACTGCACCAGACGTTTGAGCCTAGCAGAACAGTCAGGCGCTGAACAGGCTTCGCCCGCGCGGTCATAAACGGCAAATTGGTGCTGAAAATAACCCATAGAACCGTCCTCATGAGCAAAATCGCGCAAGGTCGAACCGCCCGCTTCAATGGCACGCGCCAAGACATTGCGAATGGCCGGCACCAGTCGGGCAATACGCTTTTCCCCCAAATTGGCTGCTTGTCGGCGCGGGCTGATACCCGCCATAAACAAAGCCTCGCAGACATATATATTGCCCAGACCGGCAACCACATTTTGATCCAGCAGAAAATTTTTGACCGGCGTTTTGCGCCCGCGCGCCGCCGCCAGCAACCTCGCCTCATTAAAATCATTGCCCAAGGGCTCAGGCCCCAAGGCGACCAGAAAGGGCGAGGCGGACATATCGCCCGTAAAACAATCCATAAAGCCGAAACGGCGCGGATCGGCGAATGATAAATGCGTGCCATCGTCAAAACGCATCTCGACATGAATATGTTTTTGTGCCGTTTGCGCCGTCACCTCATGCGCATAAGCGCCCGGTTCAACATCACCATCTTGCGGCAGAGACAGCATGAAGCGGCCGGTCATGCCCAAATGGCTGAGCCAGGTGAACGGCGTGCCGCTCTTATCTTGCATATCGGCCAGCAAATATTTGGCGCGGCGGTTAAAGCTTTTGACCTGCGCGCCATGCATGCGCTTTTCGAAATCTTGCGGGAAAGGAAAGCGCAAATCGGCGCGATGGAGGGTAAAATCGACAATATGCTTGCCTTCTATATGCGGGGCGAGGCCGCGGCGCACGGTTTCAACTTCGGGCAATTCAGGCATGTGCGTTATCATAAGCGCCGCTTAAAACGGTGCAAGCGACAACTGGCCACAGTCTTTTGGCCGAAAATAGCGCGCCTCAAAGGCAATCCGTGCATGGATTTCGCCGTGCCAATGGGCTATCGTCGCCGCGCAATGAACAAAACGGCACAAAATAACCAATCTGCGGCAGACCAAGTCGATTTTGGCTTTCGCACGGTCGCGCGCGGTGACAAGCAAGCCATGGTGCGCGGCGTGTTTGATGCGGTGGCCGACAAATATGATGTGATGAATGACCTGATGTCGGGCGGGCTGCATCGCGTGTGGAAAACGCGCATGATTGAGGCTTTGCATATGCGCCCACATAGCCATTTGCATTTGATCGATATGGCCGGCGGCACCGGTGATATTGCGCTTCGGGCACAGGCGCGGGCGCGTAAATTGCACAGCCATTTGAGCGCCCATATTATCGATGCCAATAGCGAGATGATGAAAGCCGGACAAAAGCGGGCTGACGTCAAAAAAGCGACGGATTTGCATTTCACCACTGGCACGGGCGAGGCCATGCCGCTGCCCGACCAATGCGCCGATATGGTGACCATTGCTTTTGGCATTCGCAACATCACCCATCGCGACCGCGCTTTGCGCGAGGCCTATCGTGTGCTGAAACCGGGCGGACGTTTTGTCTGTCTTGAATTTTCGCATATGCCGAGCGCATTTTGGCAGAAAATATATGACGCTTACAGTTTTGCCCTTATTCCGCCAATGGGCGGCATGGTGACCGGCGAGCGCGCGGCTTATCAATATTTGGTTGAAAGCATTCGCCGCTTTCCGAGCGCCCATGAATTTTTGAGCGAAGTCGAACAAGCCGGTTTTGCCCGCACCCAAACCGAATTACTGAGCGGCGGCGTGGCCGCCTTGCATATGGGCTGGCGGCTTTAATGGGACGGTTTTTGAGATTGCTTAGCATGGCGCGGCTTTTGCTGGCGCAAGAGGCGCTTTTGCCGCCCGATTTTTTTACCGATGCGCCCTTGCGCGTACGCTTAGCGCGCCGCCTGTTCACCTTATTTGCGCCGCGCTTTCGCGAAGATAATCGCGGTCGCAAATTATCCGACCGCATTCGCAAGCTCGGGCCGACCTATATCAAGCTCGGCCAATTCCTCGCCACGCGGCCCGATATTATCGGCCCCGCCATGGCGCATGATTTGACATTCTTACAAGACCGCCTGCCACCTTTCAGTGACAAAAAAGTGCGGCGCATTTTGGCCGCCGAATTGGACGACCCCGATGCCCTTATCAGCCAGCTAAGCGCGCCGATTGCCGCCGCTTCCGTGGCGCAAGTGCACCAAGCCGTGCATGCCGAGACAGGCGAGAAACTGGCCGTCAAAATTCTCCGCCCCGGGGTTGAGGCGCGACTGGCCGCCGAGCTGGCCTTGCTGGCGCGGCTGGCGCGCTGGGCGGAAAAATACTTCCCCATTACCCGCCGCTTGCGGCCGCTTGACAGTATTGAAACTTTGGCGCGCTCGATAAATGGCGAGACCGATTTGCGCATGGAAGCCGCCGCGCTGTCTGAAATGGCCGAGAATATTGTCGGCATGAAGGATTTTCGGGTGCCGGCGCTCTATTGGGAAGCCAGCGGGCGGCGTGTTTTGACCATGCAATGGGTCGACGGCATTAAGGCCTCCGATGTCGATGCGCTGCGCGCCGCCGGTCATGATATGTCGCAATTGGCCGTGCGGCTGTTGCAAATCTTTTTGACTTTGGTTTTGCGCGACGGATTTTTCCACGCCGATATGCATCAGGGCAATCTGCTGATCGGCGATGACGGCACCATTATTGCCATTGATTTGGGCATTTGTGGGCGGCTTGATAGTGACAGTCGACGTTTTCTGGCCGAGATTTTGCACGGCTTTATCACCCGCGATTATAAAAAATTGGCGGAAGTGCATATTGAGGCGGGCTATGTGCCCGACCATCATGATGTGCATGAATTTGCCCAAGCCTTGCGGGCCGTTGGCGAGCCGATACGCGACCGCGATGCCGATGATATTTCTATGGGTCGGGTGTTGGCGCAGCTTTTTGCCATTACCGAGCAATTTGACATGGTCACCCAGCCGCAACTTTTGCTGTTACAAAAAACCATGGTGACGGTGGAGGGCGTGGCGCGCAGCTTTGACCCGAAAGTGAATATTTGGGATGCCTCGGAAAAACTGGTCAGCGATTGGCTGAGAAAATCCATCGGCCCGCAGGCCGTGCTGCAAGATATGGCGGATAATGCGGGGCGCACATTGCGCATGGTGCAGCGCCTGCCCGATACGCTGCAGGAATTGGAGCGCGGCGCCAAAGCCGTGCAACATATGGGCGAAAATAAAGCCTCCGAAAAACCGACCAAAGCAACCGACCGGCTGGCGCGGCTTTTGGGCCTATCGGCGCTGGGGCTGGCATTGGCGGCGATTGTCTATCGGTTTTTGTAAAAAATATTTATTTACATTATTCTTTGGTAAATTAAACTCGTTTCCGCAAATTGTGAGGAAAAATGCAGCGCGTTTTATTGATCATTGGTGGCGGTATTGCCGCTTATAAAGCCCCGGAACTGGTGCGCCAATTGCGTAGCCGAGGCTTGGCGGTGCGTTGTTTGATGACGGCAGCAGCCGAGCAGTTTGTTTCGCCGCTCTCTTTGGCCTCAGTATCGGGCGATAAGGTTTATGAAAATCTCTTCGACCTGACCGATGAGACGGAAATGGGGCATATTCAATTATCGCGCGAGGCTGATATTATTTTGGTCGCACCGGCCACTGCCGATCTCATGGCCAAAGCGGCGCAAGGTCTTGCCAATGATTTGGCTTCAACCAGCCTATTGGCGACCGATAAGAAAATCCTCATGGCACCGGCCATGAATGTGCGCATGTGGCAGCACGAAGCGACACGGCGCAATCTCAGCCAATTAATGGCCGACGGCGTCACCATTATCGGGCCCGAAGAAGGCGATATGGCGTGTGGCGAATATGGCCCGGGGCGGATGAGCGAACCGCATGATATTGCCGCCGCCGCTGCCGCCGCCCTGGCGAGCCAAGCATCGCACGGCGGCGCGGATAAGACATTATCGGGGCGCAAAATTTTGGTCACGGCCGGGCCGACCTATGAGCCGATTGACCCGGTGCGCTATATTGCCAATCGCTCATCGGGCAAACAAGGCTATGCCATTGCCGCAGCATTGGCCGCCAGAGGGGCAGATGTGCATTTGGTCTCCGGCCCGACCGCTTTGGCCGCACCACAAGGCGTGCATATGGCGCGGGTTGAAACGGCGCGCGACATGTTGGCTGCCGTCGAGGCCGTTTTGCCGGTCGATGGCGCGGTGATGACGGCGGCGGTGGCCGATTGGCGACCGACCGATTGCGACGCGCAAAAGATAAAGAAAAACGGCGATGCGCCGGCGCCGCTTAGCCTCACCGAAAACCCCGATATTTTGGCGACATTGGCCACAGCAGGGAAAAACCGCCCCGCCCTGCTCATCGGTTTTGCGGCCGAGACCGAAAACATTGAAGCGCATGCAACGGCCAAGCTGGCCAAAAAGAAATGCGACTGGATTGTCGCCAATAATGTCGGTGCCGAGAGCGGCATTGCGGGTGGGGTAATGGGCGGTGACGCCAATGCCGTCAGCCTGATTTGCGCCACTGAGCGCAAACCCTCGATCGAAAATTTCGACATTATGAGCAAACAAGATGTCGCCGCCTTATTGAGCGACCGTATGGCGGCGCATTTTGCTGCCGCAAAGAGCAAAGGGAAAGGCAAATGAGCGCCCCGAGATTGGAAATAAAATGGCTGGAACACGGGCATGGGCTGGAGCCACCGTCATATGAAAGCGATTTGGCGGCCGGCATGGATATGCGCGCCGCTTTGCCGGAAGGCGCGCCGGTGAGCCTGAAACCCGGTGCACAAGCAATGATTGAAACCGGCTTTGCCATGGCGCTGCCGCCGGGCTTTGAGGCGCAAGTGCGCCCACGCTCGGGGCTGGCTGCCAAACACGGCATTACCGTATTGAACACGCCGGGCACGATTGATGCCGATTATCGCGGCGAGGTGAAAATCATTCTTATCAATCTCGGGCAAGAAGATTTCATCATTGAGCGCGGCATGCGCATTGCGCAAATGGTCATTGCGCCGGTGGTACAGGTGCAAACGCAAATTGTCGATACGCTCTCGGACACGCAACGCGGCACGGGTGGCTTTGGCTCCACAGGAACGGGCAAAACATGATCAGATTGTCGCGCAAATCTTTATTGGCATTGGAGGCGGTTTTGGACGTGGCCTTGCATGCGCGCCCCGACCCGGTGCAAGCGCGCGATATTACGGCGCGCCAGGGCGTGCCGCAACGTTATCTCGAACAAGTCATGCAGGCTTTGGTGCGTGCCGGTATTTTGCGCGGCGTGCGCGGCCCGCGCGGCGGCTACCGGCTGGCGCGCGAAAGGCGGCGCATCAGCGTGCGCGAAATTTTTGAAGTGATTGAAGATATTGACGGCCATGATGACGATATATTGTCAAAGTCCGATTTGGGGCGTGTGGTGATTGCACCGTTTCATGCCAATATGCAAGAGGCTTTGATTGGCGCGGTTGCCGATACGACGATTGCCGATTTATGCAGCCAAGCCGATATGAGCGACGGCGCGGATAAGGCCGATTTTACCATTTAGGCACATTGAGTGAGGGAGAAAAAATGAGCGAGAAAGATAATAAACCGGGGCGCGGGCGCGTTTACGCTTCCATCACGGAAACCATTGGTGACACACCGATTGTGGAAGTAAGCCGCATGGCCGGCGAATATGGCATTGGCGCAAAAATTTTTGCCAAGCTGGAATTTTTCAACCCGATCGCCAGTGTCAAAGACCGCATTGGCGTGGCCATTTTGGACGCGCTGGAAGCGCAAGGCAAAATCAAGGCCGATACGGTTTTGGTCGAGCCGACTTCGGGCAATACCGGCATTGCGCTGGCCTTTGCCTGCGCGGCACGCGGGCTTGAATTGGTGTTGTGCATGCCCGAAAGCATGTCGCTGGAACGGCGCAAAATGCTGTCCTTGCTGGGCGCCAAATTGGAACTGACACCGGCCGAACAAGGCATGAAAGGCGCGATTGCGCACGCCCAAGAATTGCTCGACGGCAATGAAAATTGGGTCATGCCGCAGCAATTTGAAAACCCCGCCAATCCGGAAATTCACCGCCGCACCACGGCGGAGGAAATTTGGAACGATATGGAGGGCCAGGTCGATGTGGTGGTCTCGGGTGTCGGCACGGGCGGCACTTTTACCGGCATTGCCTCGGTTTTAAAGCCGCGCAATGAGGATTTGAAAATGATTGCGGTGGAGCCTGAAGACAGCCCGATATTGTCGGGCGGCGCGCCGGGCCCACATAAAATTCAGGGCATTGGCGCCGGCTTTGTGCCCGGCAATATGGACACGCAATATCTCGATGAGGTGGTGACCATTGGCAATGAAACGGCGTTTGAAACGGCGCGCCGATTGGCGCGTGTCGAGGGCATTCCCGGCGGCATCAGCACCGGCGCGGCCATGGCGGCAGCTTTGGAAGTGGGCGGGCGCGCCGATATGGCAGGTAAAAATATCGTTGTGATTTTGCCGAGCTTTGCCGAGCGTTATTTATCCACCGCCCTGTTTGAAGGGCTGTAAGCAAGATGACGGCGCTGACCGAGGCTGAGATTGCCCGCTATCAGCGCCATATTGTGCTGAAGGAAATTGGTGGTGCCGGCCAGCAAAAATTGAAAGCGGCGCGTATCGCACTGGTCGGTTTGGGCGGTCTCGGTCATCCGGTGGCGCAATATTTGGCCGCTGCCGGTATCGGCACTTTGGCGCTGATTGATGATGACACTGTCAGCCTGTCCAATTTGCAGCGGCAGGTTTTGTTTTCCGATAATATGCTGGGCCAAGATAAAGCCCCAGCCGTAGCCGATGCGCTTGGCGCGCTGAACCCGCATCTCGACACTCATATTCACCGCAAAAGGTTGGACGAAGATAATGTCGATGCGCTGCTCGCCCCTTATGATCTGGTGATTGATGGCAGCGATAATTTTGCCACAAGATTGGCGGTGAATGATGCTTGCTTTCGCGGCCAAAAAACCCTCATTTCGGGCGCTGTCGCGCGCTTTGACGGCCATGTCATGACCTTTAAGCCATGGCTTAAAGACGCCGATGGCACGCCCCTGCCATGTTACCGCTCCTTTATGCCCCTTGCGCCACAAGAAGAAGATGATTGCGCCAGCGTCGGCATTGTCGGGGCGCTGACGGGCATTATCGGCAGTCTGATGGCTTTGGAGGCGATAAAAGAAATCACCGAAACCGGTATTTCCCTGGCCGGCCATATGCTGATTTATGACGGACTGGCCGGCACCATGCGCCGCGTCAAGCTAAACTGGGACCCGCAAAACGCCAATAATGGAACATCCACATGAATGAGACGGCCATAAGGCTTGCCGGAATCATTTTGAATTTGTATCAAGAATAATGGAACGTTTGGTGCTTTTGCGCGTCGGCCTCGGCCTGTTGCTTTTTGTCAGCATTGTCAGCCTGTTGCCTTATTCCATTGCGGCACAAAACAGCCGGGATGACAGGGTTTTGGGTGAAAGCGGCTTGCCCTTGCCGCGTTTTGTTGCGATCAGCGAGAAACAAGCCAATATGCGTCGCGGGCCGGGCGAAGATTATCCGCTGCTTTATCAATATCGCCGTCAAGGCTTGCCTTTGGAAGTGGTGGCGGAATATGGGCAATGGCGGCAAGTGCGCGATCATGAGGGCAGTGAGGGCTGGATGCATGCGCGGCTCTTGCGCGCGTCGCGCCATGTGATTATTCGCCAAGCGGCCAATGCGCTGCCTTTGCGCAATGGAGCTGAAGCCGGTGCCGGTGTTGTCGCGCTTTTGCAATCCGGCGCGCTGGCGCGGCTTAAAGAATGCGCCGCCGCATGGTGCGAAATAGAAGCACAAGGCTATCGCGGCTGGCTGCAGCGCGATAATTTATGGGGCGTTTATGCCTTTGAACGGCTCGACTAAAATCATTTTGTCCATGCATAAAAAGACCCGGCACTTTCTGAGCAGCGCCGGGTCTGAATTTAACAAGACTTTGTGTTAGGCCGCCAAGTCAAAGCGGTCGGCATTCATCACTTTGGTCCATGCGGCGATGAAGTCGGCGATGAATTTATCGCCATTATCATTTTGTGCATAAACCTCGGCAATGGCGCGCAGTTCTGAATTGGATCCGAAGACCAAATCAACCCGCGTTGCCGTGCCCAAAACATTGCCGCTGGAACGGCTTGTGCCTTCAAACAGATTTTCATCTTTTTGCGACCACGCCGTATCCATATCGAGCAGGGTGACAAACCAGTCATTGGACAAGGTTTGACCGTCGCTCCATACGCCATGGCCGTCGGCTGAAATGCCGAGGGCGCGCAGACCGCCGACCAGCACCGTCATTTCAGCCGCCGTCAGACCCAAAAGCTGGGCTTTATCAAGCAGCATTTCTTCCGGCGATACGGCAAAGGAAGTGCGTTGGAAATTACGGAAGCCATCGGCGGCCGGTTCCAACACCGCAAAGCTGTCCGCATCGGTTTGCGCTTCTGACGCATCACCGCGCCCCGGCGCAAACGGCACGGACGCGCCCGAGGCCATTTCAATACCGACACCACCGGCCAAGACAATCACATCAGCCAAGCTGGCATTGTTTTCCGACGCAATGGTCTCCAATGTGGCGAGCACTTTTTCAAGCTGCTCGGGCTTATTGGCGGCCCAGTTTTTCTGCGGCGCGAGGCGAATGCGCGCGCCATTGGCACCCCCGCGCATATCCGAGCCGCGATAGGTGGACGCCGAGGCCCAAGCGGTTTCGACCATTTCTTGAATGGAGAGACCGCTTTCCTTAATCGCCGCTTTGACGGCATCGACATCATATGTCTCATTGCCGGCCGGCACCGGATCTTGCCAAATCAGCTCTTCATCCGGCACTTCCGGGCCGAGATAACGCAGTTTCGGGCCCATATCGCGATGCAGCAATTTGAACCAAGCGCGCGCAAAAGCGTCGGCAAAAGCTTCCGGATCTTTGTGGAATTTCTCGGAAATCTTGCGATATTCCGGATCGGTGACCATGGCGATATCGGCCGTGTTCATGGTCGGCATGACTTTCACATCAGAGCCGTCCACTTCCGGCGCCATATCGGCTTCATCGACATTGACCGGATGCCAAATATTGGCGCCGGCCGGTGATTTGGTCAGCTCCCATTCATATTTGAACAAGAGGTCAAAATAACCATTATCCCATTGTGTCGGATTGGCCGTCCACGGGCCTTCCAAGCCGGAGGTAATGGTGTCAACGCTCTTGCCCGATTTATGCGTCGAGGCCCACCCAAAGCCTTGCGCTTCAATCGGCGAACCTTCCGGCTCGGGCCCGACCAGCGCATCATCACCGGCACCGTGCATTTTGCCGAATGTGTGGCCACCGGCGACCAGCGCCACGGTTTCCTCATCATTCATCGCCATGCGGGCGAAAGTTTCGCGCACATCTTGGCCGCTCAAAAGCGGGTCAGGATTGCCATTGGGGCCTTGCGGGTTGACGTAAATCAAGCCCATTTGCACGGCAGCCAGCGGATTCTCCAAAGACTGACGGGTTTCGGCATAGCGATTATCACCCAGCCATTCATCTTCCGCGCCCCAATAAATATCTTCTTCAGGGTGCCAAATATCAGGGCGTCCGCCGCCAAAGCCGAATGTCTTGCCGCCCATGCTTTCAATGGCGACATTACCGGCGAGAATCAGCAAATCGGCCCAGCTAATGGCATTGCCGTATTTTTGTTTGACCGGCCACAGCAAGCGCCGCGCCTTATCGAGATTGCCATTATCCGGCCAGCTATTGAGCGGCGCAAAACGCTGCGCGCCCGTGCCGCCGCCACCGCGACCGTCGCCGGTGCGATATGTGCCGGCGGCGTGCCAAGTCATGCGGATGAAAAACGGGCCATAATGACCGTAATCGGCGGGCCACCATTCCTGGCTATCGGTCATCAGCGCCGTCAAATCTTGCTTGAGCGCGGCATAATCGATTTTCTTGAATTCTTCGCGATAATCAAAATCATCGCCCATCGGATTCGATTTTTTATCCTGCTGGCGCAATATGCCCAAATTGAGCTGGTTCGGCCACCAGTCTTGATTCGAGGTTCCTGTCTCTTGATTGCGTGTCAACGCACCATGCATGACAGGGCATTTTGAAACGTCCATTGTGCTGGCTCCCTTCTTTCATTTATGCACCACTGACGGTTTTCAGCGGGCACGGCGCTTTTGCCTAGGCTCACTATAAAACCTGCAAGCACCAAGTCAATTATCTTGGAATGATTCTAAGTTAATTATTGGGGGCAAAGTGTCTCACGCCCAAGTGCAGGGGCGGGGGGTTCGGCACTAGGCTTTGGGCGATTTATCGAGGCGGATAATCACCTCAACGCGGTCCACATCATAGCCTTTGGGGCTGTCAGGCAGGCGCGCCACATCAACATCGCGCGCGGCAATATCGATAAGGCGGGCTTCTTTTTCGACATAGAAATGGTGATGCGCGTCAATATTGGTATCGAAATAGCTGCGCGCTTGGTCGACTTGCACTTGCCGCAACAGACCGGCAGCATGAAATTGATTGAGTGTATTGTAAACCGTCGCTTGGCTGATTTTGAGACCGGCCGCCAAAGCTTCTTCCAATAGCGCATCGGCCGTGACGTGACGGTCGCCATGCCCGAACAACAAATGTGCCAAAGCGAGGCGCGCCTGCGTCACGCGCAATCCGGCAGCGCCCAATTTATCGGCCATTAGAGCTTTGTTTTTTTCGCTTAAACGCATGCGCGAAGTTCCAATCATCTTTGCTGTCTTGAGCAGGCTTCCTTAAAACCGTTCCAAGAAATACTCCTGAGAGATACAAATCTGTCTGCGCCGTGTCAAGAGCGGGCGCGTTTTGCATGATGGGATATGTGGCACAGCTTCCAAAACCGTGCTAATGAGAGGGCAATCCAAAGGGGGGCTTCATGTCACGGCAAAACACTTATTCTTATGATGAACTGATTGCCTGCGGTAATGGCGAGGTTTTCGGCGACGGCAATGCGCGCCTGCCCGCCCCGCCCATGCTGATGTTTGACCGCATCACCAAAATTTATGATGATGGCGGGGCGTTTGACAAAGGCCATATGGAAGCCGAGTTGGATATTCACCCCGGGCTCTGGTTTTTCGATTGCCATTTCAAAACCGATCCGGTGATGCCGGGTTGTTTGGGGCTGGATGCCATGTGGCAACTCATCGGCTTTTATCTGGGCTGGCTCGGCCATCCCGGGCGCGGGCGCGCTTTGGGCGGGTCGATTAAATTTACCGGCCAAGTCATGCCCGATGTCACATTGGTGCGTTATGAAATTGACATGAAGCGGGTGCTCGCCGGTAAGCTGGTCATGGGCATAGGAGATGCCCGCCTTTATGCCGATGATAAAATGATTTATGAGGCCGAAGGCCTGCGGGTCGGTCTGTTCCGTCCCGAACAAATGTAAACGGGAGAACCGCCATGCGCCGCGTCGCCATCACCGGAATGGGTATTGTGTCGAGCCTCGGCAATAATGCCCAAGAAGTCTCCTCCGCTTTGGCGGAGGGAAAATCGGGCATTTCCGCCATGCCGCAATTTGCCGAGCTGGGCTTTCGCAGCCAAGTGGCGGGCCAGCCGAGCTTAAATGTGGACGAAGCGGTCGATAAACGCGTGCGCCGCTTTATGGGCGATGGCGCGGCGTGGAATTATGTCGCCATGGAGCAAGCCATTGCCGATGCCGGACTGGAAGACGACACCATTCAAAACCCGATGACCGGCTTGATTATGGGCTCGGGCGGGCCGTCGACCAAAGCACTGATTGCAGCGGCCGATACGGCGCGCAATGCCAGCCCGAAACGGGTCGGCCCGTTTGCCGTGCCGAAAGCCATGAGCTCGACCAATTCGGCCACTTTGGCCACACCGTTCGGCATTAAAGGCATTAATTATTCCATCTCCTCGGCTTGCGCCACCTCATCGCATTGCATCGGCAATGCGGCGGAAATGATACAATGGGGCAAGCAGGACGTGATGTTTGCCGGTGGCGGCGAAGAATTGGATTGGGCCTTGTCGGTCTTGTTTGACGCAATGGGCGCAATGAGCGCCAATTATAATGACACACCGGCGACCGCCAGCCGCGCCTATGACAAAAACCGCGACGGCTTTGTGATTGCCGGCGGGGCCGGCGTTTTGGTGCTGGAAGAAATGGAGCGCGCCAAAAAACGCGGCGCGAAAATTTACGCCGAAGTGACCGGCTATGGCGCCACATCAGACGGCCATGACATGGTGCAGCCATCGGGCGAAGGCGCGGTGCGCTGCATGCAAATGGCGATGAAGGGGCTGGACGCGCCGGTCGATTATATCAACCCGCATGCCACATCCACGCCGGTCGGCGACATTAAGGAAATCGAAGCTTTGCGCGAAGTGTTCGGGCCCGATTGCCCGGCCTTTTCGGCCACCAAATCACTGTCGGGTCATTCTTTGGGCGCGGCCGGCGTGCAAGAGGCGATTTACGCGCTTTTGATGATGCAGGGCAATTTCATCGCCGGCTCGGCCCATATTGAAGAGCTCGACCCCGATTTTGCCGATATGCCGATTGTGCAAGAGACGCGCGACAATGCCGGTCTCAATACGGTGATGTCGAACTCATTCGGCTTTGGCGGCACCAATGCGACTTTGGTGATGAAAAAGATCTAACAATCTTTCCACAGTCATAAACATATGAAAAACATACAGAAATTGGTCTCCCGTGGAGATCAGTTTTTATTTTGTTCTCTTTTATTGACCATCAGAGTCAAATCGTTGTTATCTAGCCTTAATAACAAAAAGAAGAGGTCAAAATGGCAGATTCCTCCACTGCAACCAAGCGTTCACAAGCTCGCTTAAAAAGGAAAACCCAGAAGGCCAAGATTAAGCCTGAGAAAGTTGCCAAGAAAAAGCTTGTACAGGAGGAACTCTTCGAGAAATGCCGAAGAGGGCGAAACTATGTCTTTCATAATAAGCTTGTTCAAGAAGTTGCGTAGAAAAACGGACTAGCAAATGGCTTCGATGTAACAAAAGTCGATCACAGGAAGATATTGGCACCGACAGTTCTAGAAAAAGGTTACTGCATCGCTCATTTGGGTAAAGGAAAACATAAGTTTATCAAGGCCGAGGACTATTGGTTTCATAGGTTCGAAAACATAAGAGCTGAAACTATCCAGTGGCCGTATCGCAAGAGCGCACTGAACGAAACAGACACTAGCGAGAGCAACATTCTATCGGTTGGATTTAATCAAAGAATTATTCATGACTTCTTGTATGAAGACATCGTCGCCAGTCCAAAAATGTATGGATCAAGGCGAACTAGGATTAATGCTGACTACATGGTGGGGAAAGAGAAACTGAAAGTCACAAAAGTGCAGATGGAAATCGACCTCACTACAGAACATCTTGGGGCCGTGACCGTTTTCGAAGGAAAGAATAACTTTCCTGAGGACTTCGCCGTTTACCAATTATTTCACCCCTTTCTTTATTTTCATCAAATGAAGCTGAGCGGAGAAATTGATGTGAATGAGATAAACTGCTGCTATTTGACCCGAAAAAAAATTGCAGGCTTTTCGGTGATCAGACTACACCTTTATGGGTTTGAAGATCCTAGTAGGTTAGATTCCTTATTCTTAAAAAAATGTGCTGAATACAAACTGGTGCCTAGATGAACCAGTTGCCTCCCAAATTTAGAAACAAAGTTTTTAATTGCGACGTGATGGAAACCTTGCGCGTCTTACCAAACAATTGTCTTGATATGGTGTGGGGCGATCCGGACTATAACGTCGGCATTAACTACAATGGCGCTCAATACAAAACCAAATGGGAGCAATATATTGACTGGTATGTTGAGTTAACCCGAGAGGCAATGCGCGTTTTGAAGCCTCGAGGTAATTTGTTCATGATGAATTACCCGAAACAGAACGCTCATCTGCGTGTGAAATACCTAGATGAGGCCGCGCATGATGTGTTTGATTATGTTTGGGTGTACCCGAGCAATGTTGGCCATTCACCCCGTAAGTTTACAACAGCACATCGCTCAATATTGCACGCAACAAGGAGCGCAAATAACAAGTTCTATAAAGACCAGGTGGCCCAGCCCTACAAAAACCCAACGGATAAACGCAGCCTTGGGAGAATGCCTTATTCATGGATGGAATATAATCTCGTCAAAAATGTTTCACGTGAGAAAACGCTGCATGCATGCCAAATACCGCAAGCATTGAGTGAGTTGATGATTAAATCCTGCACAAAAGAGGGAGATTCGGTCTTTGTCTTATTTGGCGGTAGTGGGTCGGAAATTGAGGTGGCAAAAAATCTCGGTAGAGATTTTATTTCGTGCGAACTTCACCCCGATTATTTCGAGATGATAAAATAGCGGTTGTCTCGAGGGGAGATAAGCGATGGTCACAAAATTCACAACCGACGCACGTCAACCATAGCTTGACCTGGCAAACAAATCGGATTCTAAAGATGTAGGTGACATCCGCCGCCCAATGCTAGCTACCAACTAACATTTTTTCGAAGGTGGAGACCGTCTATGCGGCTTCACCCTTACCGGTTTCGGACCCGGCTTATTCCCACGCCGAACTTGGCGTGACTTTCTGGAACATGCCATTTCCATCACCTCCTTTCCCGAGCAGATGCTCGCCCTGCGTCAAGCAAACTCGAGAAAAGCGGCGGATGCCAATTCGGACTCAGATCCGATTCCATTACGCGAGTCCAGCAAAAAGGGCGGGAGTAACTCCCGCCCTTCCGATTTCCGTAACGCTTTAGCCGTTCAGCCTATTCAGCGTCTTCTGCTGCTTTACCTTCGAGGTCTTCGCCCGTCTCTTGGTCGACCACTTTCATCGACAAGCGCACTTTGCCGCGATCGTCAAAGCCGACCAGCTTGACCTTCACGCTGTCGCCTTCTTTGACGATATCGGTGGTGTTTTCAACGCGGTGGTCAGCCAGCTGCGAAATATGCACCAGCCCGTCGCGCTTGCCGAAGAAATTGACAAAAGCGCCAAAATCCATCGTCTTGACGACCGTGCCTTCGTAAATCACCCCGACTTCCGGTTCAGCGACAATTGAGTTGATTTGGTCGAGCGCCGATTTGATCGCTGCCGCATCAGATGAGGCGACTTTGATGAGGCCGTCATCGCCAATATCAATTTTGGCACCTGATGTTTCGACAATCTCACGCACAACCTTGCCACCCGTGCCGATAACTTCGCGGATTTTATCCTGCGGCACTTGGATGGTCTCAATTTTCGGCGCATATTCGCCCATTTCATCGCGCGCCGAGGTCAGCGCTTTGCCCATTTCACCGAGAATATGGGTGCGCCCGCCCTTGGCTTGGTCGAGCGCCACTTGCATAATCTCTTCGGTAATGCCGGTGATTTTAATGTCCATTTGCAGCGAGGTCACGCCATCTTGCGTGCCCGCCACTTTAAAGTCCATATCCCCCAAATGGTCTTCATCGCCCAAAATGTCTGACAGAACCGCGAAACGATCGCCTTCCTTAATCAGGCCCATGGCGATACCGGCGACCGGCTTTTTGAGCGGCACACCGGCATCCATCATGGCCAGAGACGAACCGCATACGGTCGCCATGGAAGACGAGCCGTTACTTTCGGTAATCTCAGAGACCAGACGCAATGTGTAAGGAAACTCATCTTTTGTCGGCAGCATGGCTTTCAGCGCCCGCCAAGCGAGCTTGCCGTGACCGATTTCGCGGCGGCCGGTAAAGCCGACACGGCCGGTTTCACCGACAGAGTAAGGCGGGAAATTATAATGCAGCATGAAGTTTTCGCGATATGTGCCTTCCAGCGCATCGACAAATTGCTCATCATCGCCCGTGCCCAAAGTGGCGACCACCAAAGCTTGCGTTTCACCGCGGGTGAACAGGCTTGAGCCGTGGGTGCGCGGCAATACGCCGACTTCCGATACAATCGGGCGCACATCGGCCAGACCGCGTCCGTCAATGCGTTTTTCGGTATCGAGAATACCGCCACGCACAATATCGCTTTCCAAGCCCTTAAACGCACCCGAAACGGCAATGCGCTCATCGGGGCTGGCATCTTCAGCGACCAATTCAGCGTTTACGGCATCGCGCAGTTCCGCGACTTTTTCCTGACGTGTTTGTTTGTCGGCTTCTTGATAAGCGGCTTTCAACCCGTCTTCGGCAATGCCCGCAACTTTTGCTTTCAGCTCGCTATCATCATTTTCCGGCACGTCGCGCGGTTCTTTGGCAGCTTTTTCGGCCATGCGAATACACGCATCAATCACCGGCTGGAACTCCTTATGGCCGAACATGACCGCGCCCAGCATAACGTCTTCCGACAATTCATCGGCTTCCGATTCCACCATCAGCACCGCGTCTTGCGTGCCGGCGACAACCAAATCAAGCGATGTTTCTTCCATTTGCTCAATCGTCGGATTGAGCACATATTCGCCATTGATAAAGCCGACGCGCGCGCCGCCAATCGGCCCTTGAAACGGCACACCGGAAATCGTCAAAGCGGCCGAGACGGCAACCAAAGCGACAATATCGGCGTCATTTTCAAGGTCATGGCTGACCACAGTGGCAATCACTTGCGTTTCGTTTTTAAAGCCTTTGACAAAAAGCGGGCGGATGGGACGGTCAATCAGGCGCGAGACCAAAGTCTCTTTTTCGCTCGGGCGTCCTTCGCGCTTAAAATAACCGCCCGGCACCTTACCGGCGGCATAGGCTTTTTCTTGGTAATTCACGGTCAGCGGGAAAAAATCCAGCCCCGGTTTCGGGCTTCTATCAGCAACCACGGTTGCCAAAACGCTGGTTTCTCCATATGTGGCCAGCACGGCACCATCGGCCTGACGCGCAATGCGTCCGGTTTCCAATGTCAGCGTGCGACCGCCCCATTCAAATTCTTCACGGGTAATATCAAACATCTAAGTCATCCTTCAACAGCGATCCGACCCTTACATCTACATAAGCCGGTATCGCCAGCCGCTTTGCGGCATCATGTAAAGCCGCTTTGCGGCATATCTTAGAGAACGCGAAACGGGCCGGTTCTCGTCCATTTGTTTTTCGACCCCATGTCAAAAAACCGCCTGGCCCAAGGCGAGATAATCGGAATTACGAAAAGCCGACCCCGCCCGATAAGGCGGCGCCGGCTTTTCATTATCGACGCAAGCCCAAACGCTTGATCAAATCTTGATAGCGCGCGCCATCGCGGTCTTTGACATAGTCAAGCAAACGACGGCGTTGACTGACCAGCTTCAAAAGTCCGCGCCGCGAATGATTATCCTTGGCATGGGTTTTGAAATGTTCGGTCAGATTGGTAATGCGCTCCGACAAAATCGCCACTTGCACTTCTGGCGAACCTGTGTCGCCGTCGCCTGTGGCATATTCTTTGATGAGCGCAGCTTTGCGCTCTGCTGTTATCGACATCGCAATCCTCCTTCGGCCCAAAGGTCCGGTTTAGAGATTGAACACCCGCCGCGGCTTTAACAGCCCGTCCTCATCACTCATCCGCGCAATGGCCAACGCCTTGCCCTGATAAGTGAGAAGCACCGCCCCGCCATTTTTGCCAATCAAAGCCTGCGGGTCGGGCGGTGACATGGCTTGCCCCTGCCTTATGCAGGATGCCGCATCATCGCTTAAAGCCAAAGCCGGGATGTCGTCCAGCGCGGTTTCGAGCGGTAACAGGCAGGCATCCAAAGCCGCCAAATCGTGCGCACTATGGCCTAAAGCGGTGAGCTTTTCTAGCCCAAAAGCGGTTTTTTCGTCAAAGCGGCCGACACGGGTGCGCCGAAGCGCCCCGACATGGGCAAAACCGCCCAAAAACCGTCCCAAATCGCGTGCCAAAGAACGAATGTAAACGCCTTTGCCGCACTCGACTTTAAGCCGCATTTGGTCGCCATTCATGGTTTCCAACAGGGTAATTTTGTCAATCTGCACTCGGCGCGGCGGTAAATCGACCTTCTCACCGGCACGCGCCAAATCATAAGCGCGCCGGCCGTCTTTGCGAATGGCTGAAAATTGCGGCGGCACTTGCTCAATCAGGCCGGTGAAATGGCCCAAAGCCGCTTCTACGGAGGCGGCATCGGGGCGCATATCGCTCGTTGCCATAACCTCGCCCTCCGCGTCATCCGTCGTCGTTTCGCTGCCAAAGGCAACCACCACCTCATAGCTTTTGGCGGCCTCTTGCATGAAGGAAACGGTTTTGGTGGCCTCGCCCAGCGCAATCGGCAATATGCCGCTGGCCAAAGGGTCGAGCGTGCCGGCATGACCGGCTTTGCGGGCATCAAACAGGCGACGGATTTTGCCGACGGCTTGCGTCGAGCCCATCTCCAAAGGCTTGTCCAAATTGACCCAGCCAGATATGGCACGGCCTTTTTTGCGCCGCTGTTCGGGGGTGGTCATCAGCCATCCTCATTGCCGGAATCATCGCCGAAAGCATTGGCGAAATCTTCATCATTGCCGCGCGGCAGGTCGCGCGTTACGCCATCAGAGGCCAAAAGCGCATCCATTTGCGCGGCACGGTCGAAACTGTCATCGACGCGAAATTTGAAATCCGGGACATATTTCAAATGCAGGCCGCTCAAAACCGGTTTTTTCAGCCGCGGCACGTCTTCATTGAGCAATGTGACAATGGCGTCGGCATTGTCACCGCCCAAGGGCATGATAAAGGCCGTGGCTTTGCGTAAATCGGGGCTGACCTGCACTTGCGTCACCGTCAAGGTCGCGCGCTTTAGAATTTTCGCCTCGAAATCGAAACGGTGCAGCACATCACTCAAACGCTGGCGTAACAGCTCACCGACGCGTAACTGCCTCTGGCTGGTCTGTTTTCCGTCTCTCGGCTTGCTCATATGGTTTGCCCACGGGGTTTGCTGATATGCATGGAGCCAGCCTCCATCGTTTCATTGCGCCGCGCCCTAATCGTCCAATGTGCGCGCCACTTCTTCGACTTCATAGCATTCGATAATATCATCGGCTTTCAAATCGCCGTAATTTTCAAACGCCATGCCGCATTCTTGTCCTGACGGCACTTCTTTCACTTCATCTTTGAAGCGCCGCAAAGACGACAGCTCGCCCTCATGAATGACGATATCGTCGCGAATGAGGCGCACTTTGGCACCGCGGCGCACCATGCCCTCTTCAATCAGACACCCGGCCGCCTTATCGCCCTTGCCGACGGCAAACACTTCCAGCACTTTGGCTTTGCCAAGCGCGGTTTCACGCAAATCGGGCGACAACATGCCGGCCATGGCGGCTTTCAAATCATCGACCAAATCATAAATCACATTGTAATAACGAATTTCAATACCCGCCGCTTCGGCCGCTTGGCGTGCTTGCCCATTGGCGCGCACATTAAAGCCCATGACCACCGCATTGGAAGCGCCGGCCAAAGTGACGTCGCTTTCGGTAATGCCGCCAACACCGGTATGCACAACCCGCGCCGAGACTTCTTCATTGCCCAATTTCTCGGCCGCTTGCGCAATCGCTTCTACCGAGCCTTGCACATCGCCTTTGACGACCAGTGCCATTTCGGCTTTTTCGGCCGATTGCAATTGGTTCATCATTTGGTCGAGCGAGGCGGCACGCGGACCGGCCATGGTCGCCTGTTCGCGCGCCTTGCGGGCGCGATAATCGGCCACTTCGCGCGCGCGCGCTTCATTTTCAACAACCGTCATAATTTCACCGGCACCGGGCGCACCGCCGGCCCCCAGCACCTCCACCGGCATGGCCGGACCGGCTGATTTAACCTGCGCCCCCACATCATTGACCAAAGCGCGCACGCGCCCCGATTCTTGGCCGACGACGAAAACATCGCCGACATTGAGCGTACCGCGCTGCACCAAAATAGTGGCCACAGCGCCGCGCCCTTTATCGAGCTTGGCTTCAATGACAATGCCCTCCGCATCGCGGTCAGCATTGGCTCTCAGTTCCATCAATTCCGCCTGCAGCGCCACCGCTTCCAACAAACCATCAAGTCCGTCGCCGGTTTGCGCCGAAACCTCAATCATTTGCGTGTCACCGCCCATATCTTCAGAAATTATTTCATGGGTTAGCAGCTCATTTTTGACCCGCATTGCATCGGCTTCCGGTTTATCCATCTTATTGATGGCAACAATCATCGGCGCTTGCGCCGCCTTGGCATGATTAATCGCTTCCACCGTTTGTTGCATGACGCCGTCATCACCGGCGACCACCAAAATGACAATATCGGTCACTTTGGCACCGCGCGCGCGCATGGCAGTAAAGGCGGCATGGCCCGGCGTATCGATAAAAGTAATGATATCGCCCCCCGCCGTTTCGGTTTGATAGGCCCCGATATGTTGGGTAATGCCGCCGGCTTCGCCATCGGCCACTTTGGCCTTGCGGAGCGCATCCAATAGCGAGGTTTTGCCGTGATCAACATGGCCCATCACCGTGACGACGGGCGGACGCGGCGTTTTATCGCCGTCATCATCATCGGCCGTGACAATCGCGTCCTCGACATCGCTTTCCGAGACGCGGCGCACCTTATGACCCAAATCCTCAGCGACAATTTGCGCCGTATCGGCATCAATCACGTCATTTATTTGCGCCATCACGCCTTGGCTCATCAGCACCTTAATCACATCGACGGCACGTTCGGCCATGCGATTGGCCAGCTCTTGAATGGTAATGGTGTCAGGCAATTGCACCGTGCGCGACACTTTCTCGCCGCTATCGGCTGAACTGGCCTGTCGTTTTTCGCGTTCGCGACGGCGCCGCATGGAGGCCAAAGACCGCACACGCTCTTCATCATTCAAGGCATCATTAATGGTCAGCTTGCCGGCGCGACGACGGCGCTCACCGCCGCGCTTTTCGGCAGTCGGGCGTTTTTTTTCTTCTTGGCGGCGCTTATCATCTTCGGGCGCACGACGGCTGGCCGGTTTGGCCGAGCGGTCGCCGGTCGGCGCTTCTTCCGAAGCCGGTTTGGCTTTGGCGTTACGCGATTTTTCCTCGGCACGACGAGCTTCTTCGGCTTCGCGTTGGGCGCGCTCTTCAGCACGGCGTGCATCGTCTTCAGCGCGACGCTTGGCGTCGATTTCAGCCTGCTTGGCTTCTTCGACAGCGCGCGTTTTGGCTTCTTGAACGGCGGCCAAACGCTTTTCCTGCTCGGCCTTGGACAGGCCATCGGGCATTTGCGGCGCTGTGTCTTGCGGCGCAGCCGCCGTCGGCGCTTCCGCCATATCGCTATCGGTCGCTTCTTGCCCCGGTTTGACAATGCGTTTGCGGCGCTTTTCAACCAAGACGGATTTTGAGCGGCCATGCGAAAAACTTTGCCGCACTTGCCCGCTTTCGACCGTGCGCTTTAAAGACAGGGTTTTTGACTTGCCGCCGTCTTCTTTTTGGCCTTCATCACCGCTTTCTGCGTCGCTCATTCGCTCATTCTCCCATCAATGTCGCCCCTATAGGCGGCAAGCCGCAAGGCCTCACTTTGAATACGCCCAGCCCAGCCGGCATCGGTCGCCCCTGCATGTATCACATTTTCTTGACCTAAGGCCATGCTCAATTCATCATTGCCCAATTGAACGCATATGGCGATATTGGCGGCTTGCGCCCTGCCGGCCAATTTGCGACGACCATCTTCAGCCCCATCATGCGCGGCCAGCAAGAGATGCAGCGCGCCGCTTTTCAGCGCCGCTTCGGTTTTTGTAAAACCGCTGACCAATTTGCCCGCCTTGCGCGCCAGGGATATTAATGCGGCCAAATTTTGCCGCATCAGCTTTTCCACCCGTTCGGGCAAATCATCGGGCGCGCGCATGTCTTGCAGCGCCGCCAATTGCGCCACTGTGCTTTTACGATTGACCACCCAAATATCTTGCCCGGGCAATTGCGCGGCCAAATCAGGGGTCAAAAGACCGGCGGCACCATTATCGGCATTGGGCGCAAAAACAAAGCGCAGCATATTGGCAGCC
>CATDDF010000075.1 GCA_949498175.1 Alphaproteobacteria bacterium
TGGAAATGGGCGTTGCCGTGCGTATGGCAGTGCTGGAAGCGCTCGCCGCCAATCTGCCCAATACAACCGGAGGCGGAAAATGAGCATTGCCTTTACCAATGCCCGCCTGATTGACCCGGCCAATGGCTTGGACGAACTCGGCACGCTGGTTGTCGAGAAAGGCAAAATCAGCGCCATCGGCAAAAACGCCAAAGTGCCCGCAAAAATGAAAATCCATGACTGCAACGGCATGGCCATAGTTCCGGGCCTGGTCGACATGCAAGTATTTACCGGCGAGCCGGGCGAAGAATATCGCGAAACGCTGGCCACCGCCTCGCAAGCGGCGGCGGCGGGCGGCGTCACCACCATGATAACCATGCCGAACACCAATCCGGTGATTGACGATGCCGCGTTGGTCGATTTCATCTCGCGACGCGCCCGCGACACGGCGATTGTGCGTGTGCATCCGATGGCCGCTTTGACCAAAGGCTGTGCGGGCAAGAGCATGACCGAAATCGGTCTGCTCAGCGAGGCGGGTGCCGTCGCCTTTACCGATGGCGACCGCGCCGTGATGAACGCGTTGACCATGCGTCGCGCGCTTTCCTATGCCGGCACATTTGATGCGCTGGTTGTCCAGCATGCGATGGACCAAGATTTGCAGAGCGCCGGTGTCATGCATGAAAGCGAAATGGCAACACGTTTGGGGCTGGCCGGAATTCCCGTCGCTGCCGAAACGGCGATGATTGACCGCGATTTGCGCCTCGTTGAACTGACCGGCGCGCGCTATCACATTGCACAAATTTCCGCCGCGGACAGTGTCGAGACGGTGCGGGCTGCCAAAAAGCGCGGCCTGCCGGTTTCCTGCGGTGTTTCCGCAACGCATTTGATGCTCAATCAAAATGATGTCGAAAATTACCGCACTTTCGCCAAATTATCGCCGCCTTTGCGGCGCGAAGAAGACCGATTGGCACTGATTGCCGGTGTCGCTGACGGCACGATTGATGTTGTGGTGTCCGGCCACAATCCGCAAAATGAGGAAGCCAAGCGCCAACCTTTCGCGCAAGCCGCTTACGGCACGGTCGGGGTCGAAACCTTATTGGCCGGTGTGCTGAGCCTCTACCATGCAGACGGCGTGCCGCTTGACCGCTTGCTCGATTGCGTAACGGCACGCCCTGCCGCCCTTTTGGGGCTGGCCGGTGGCACGCTGAGCGTCGGCGCGGAGGCTGATTTCGCCATTACCGATCTTGACGCGCCATGGGTGGTCGATGCCGATGCCTTGCGCTCCAAGTCACAAAATGCTGCTATCGATAAAAGAAAAGTTCAAGGACAGGTTTTGGCTTGCTATATCGGCGGCAAAGCAGTGTTTGAACTGTAAAACTCAGAGGGGAATATGATGAGCGATCCGATTATTATTATTTTAGGCTTGGCTGTGGGCTATTTGCTTGGTTCCATTCCGTTTGGCTTACTATTTGCGCGCCTCGGTGGCAAAGGCGATATTCGAGACATCGGCTCGGGCAATATTGGTGCAACCAATGTGCTGCGCTCGGGCAGTAAGCTGCTGGCATTGGCAACGCTCATTGCTGATGCCGCAAAAGGCGCATTGGCGGTTTCGCTCATCTGGCGTTTGGGCAATGACGCGGCCGCCTACATGGCCGGCCTTGCAGCATTTATCGGTCATTTATTTCCTGTCTGGTTGGATTTCAAAGGCGGCAAGGGCGTCGCCGTATTTATCGGTGCCATTCTCATCATGTCCCCCCTGACCGGTCTCATGTTTATCGCTGTCTGGGTGGCCGTAGCGCTGGCTTCGCGCCGCTCATCCCTATCGGCCATATCAGCGATGGTGCTTTGTCTGCCGTTTTTAGTCTTCATGGGTGAGACCGATGCGACACTTTTTGCGACATTGATGGTCGCCCTATCGCTGTGGGCGCATCGGGAAAACATTGCGCGGCTGCGCGCCGGGACGGAACCGAAAATCGGCAGTTAGGAAAAGCTGCTCCCACAAAAACAATAATAAGGTGGTTGGGTATGACACAGAGTTGCAACCGTAAAAGAAAATGAGCTTGCCGCTCGACCGGCAGCTTGCCTATCTGCGCCTTGCGCGCACGGATCAAATCGGGCCGGTAACGTTTCAGCGTCTCATTAATGTTTATGGTGAGCCGGAAAAGGCGCTGGCCGCTCTGCCGGAATTATCGCAACGCGGTGGACGCAAACGCCCCTTAAAAGCGTTTTCCCTATCGAAAGCAAAAGCCGAATATGCGGCGACCGAAAAGCTGGGCGGTCAATATTTGTTTTGGGGCGAAGTCGGTTATCCGCGTGCTTTGCACGCTCTGCCCGATGCGCCGCCTGTGCTGGCCGCGCATGGTCATGTTCACCTTATCGATAAACCTATGGTCGCCATGGTCGGCGCGCGCAACGCCTCGGCAGCAGCACGCAAAATGACCCGCATTTTGGCAGTCGATCTGGCAGCTGCAGGATTGGTGATTATCTCCGGTCTGGCGCGCGGCGTCGATGGCGCGGCACACCAAGCGGCACTCGAACAAGGCACGGTTGCCGTCATAGGCAATGGCGCGGCCCATGCTTATCCGAAAGACAATGCCGAACTGCAAGCCTCGATTGTCGAGCAAGGCTTGCTGCTGTCGGAAAACCCGCCCGATACGGCGCCACAAGCCAGCCTGTTCCCGTGCCGTAATAGCATTATCGCCGGTCTGTCGCTGGGCGTGATTGTAGTAGAGGCAGCGCAACGTTCCGGCTCGCTTATCACGGCGAGGCTGGCCGGCGAACAAGGGTGCGAAGTATTTGCCGTGCCCAATTCACCGCTCGACACGCGCTGTCTTGGCTCCAATAATCTGCTTCGCGAAGGTGCGGTGCTGACCGAAAATGCCGATGATGTGCTGAATGTGTTGCGCCCGATGATGGAGCAGCGCGAAATGGACAGCCGCGCGCCACCGCCCCCCAAAATTATTGCTGCAGAACCCGAAGCCCCCGATGACACATTACGCACGCAAATAATTGAGCTGATGGGCCCCGTGCCGATGACGGTTGATGAGCTTGTCGAGGCGTCAAAAGCGCCGGTCAGCACCGTTCATCTTATTCTCTTGGAACTTGAATTGGCCGGTCGTTTGACGCAAGAGCCGGGCGACAAAATCAGCCTGATTTAGATTGCCGAAAAATTGAGTGATTTGACATCGCCCCCTATTTCGACCATATGATGCGCCCGAAACATGAATTGAGGCGTTTTTATGCAGGTTGTTATTGTTGAATCGCCGGCCAAGGCGAAAACCATCAATAAATATCTCGGCTCGGACTTTACCGTTCTGGCGAGCTTCGGCCATGTGCGCGATTTGCCCGAAAAAAACGGCTCGGTCGACCCGGATAATGATTTTGCCATGTCGTGGGAAGAACAAGGCGATGCGCGCAAGCGTTTGAGCGAAATTGCCAAAGCCGTTAAAGGCGCGGACTCATTGGTGCTAGCCACTGACCCCGACCGCGAAGGCGAAGCGATTAGCTGGCATGTGCTGGAAGTCTTGCGAAAAAAGAAAGTGCTGGGCGATAAGCCGGTCAGCCGTGTCGTGTTTAACGCCATCACCAAAAATGCCGTGCTCGAGGCAATGGCGAAACCGCGCGAAATTGATGAAAAGCTGGTTGATGCCTATTTGGCACGCCGCGCTCTGGACTATTTGGTCGGCTTTAACCTGTCTCCGGTTTTGTGGCGCAAATTGCCGGGTTCGCGCTCGGCAGGGCGCGTGCAATCGGTGGCGCTGCGCCTGATTTGCCAGCGCGAATTGGAAATTGAAGCGTTTAACCCGCGCGAATATTGGTCGGTTGATACCGACTTCAAAACCGCCAATGGGGATACGCTGCCGACACGGCTGGTGCGCCATAAAGGCGAGAAGCTTGAAAAATTCACCCTCGCCAATGAAAATATGGCGCGCGAAGCTGAAACCGCTATCGCCAGCACCGAATTTTCAATCGACAAGATTGAGAGCAAGCCGGGGCAAAGAAAACCTGCCGCACCGTTTACCACATCAACCCTGCAGCAGGAAGCCAGCCGCAAGCTGGGCTTCAACGCCAAGCGCACCATGCAAGTGGCGCAATTGCTTTATCAAGGTGTCACCATTGACGGCGAGGAAACCGGCCTCATCACCTATATGCGGACCGATGGCACGCAAATTGCGCCGGAAGCGGTAACCGAGACACGCGACGTGATTGTTGAAGATTTCGGCAATGAATATCTGCCCGATACACCGCGTGTCTATGAAACCAAAGCGGTCAATGCACAAGAGGCCCATGAGGCCATTCGACCGACTGCGCTGACACGCCGTCCCGACCAAATGGGACGCTTTCTCGATGGCGACCAAGCGAAGCTTTACGAACTGATTTGGAAGCGCACAATGGCATCACAAATGGAAAATGCCCGTGTGCAGCGCACAACGATTTCCATTAGCGGCGCCGATGGCCTGACCGGTTTGCGCGCCTCCGGCACGGTTGTTACTTTTTCGGGCTTTTTGAAGCTTTATGAAGAAGGCAAAGATGATGAGGCCGATGAAAAAGACGGCCCGCGCCTGCCGCAAGTCAATGAAGGTGAAAACCTCTCCGTATTTAAAATTTCACCGGAACAACATTTCACCGAGCCACCGCCGCGCTATAGCGAAGCGACTTTGGTCAAACGCATGGAAGAATTGGGCATTGGTCGCCCGTCAACCTATGCCTCTGTTTTGAGTGTGCTGCGCGAGCGCGATTATGTGGTAATGGACCGCAATCGCTTTATTCCGCAAGATAAGGGCCGTCTGGTGACCGCGTTTCTTGAAAACTTCTTCGACCGCTATGTCGAATATGATTTCACTGCCGGTTTGGAAGCCGATCTCGACAAAGTGTCCGACGGCTCACTGAGCTATAAAGAAGTTCTCGCACGCTTCTGGGAAGATTTTCACAAAACCGTCGATGCCACGCTGGAAATCCGCAATACGCAAATTCTCGACACTATGAATGAGGTGATGGGGCCGCATATCTTTAAAGATACCGGCAATGGCAATCCGCGTGTCTGCCCGAAATGCGGTGATGGCGAGTTGAGCCTGAAGACGGGCCGCTATGGCGCTTTTGTCGGCTGCACGCGCTATCCTGATTGCCGTTTCACCCGCCCCTTTGCCGGCGAGCAGGCCGAGCAAGGTGATATTGAGCGCATTTTGGGACAAGACCCTGAGAGCGGTCTCGATGTGCATATCAAAAACGGCCGTTTTGGGCCCTATATCCAGCTTGGCGATACGGGCGAGACAGAAGACAAGCCGAAACGCGCAGGTATTCCCAAAGGTAAAACACCGGCTGAGATGGAATTGGATTATGCGCTGAAGCTTTTGTCTTTGCCGCGCAATGTCGGCGCGCACCCTGAAACGGGCGAAGACATAATGGCCGATATCGGTCGCTACGGCCCTTATATTAAAGCCGGCAAACAATCGGCCAGCTTGGAAACGCCGGACGAAGTATTTGAAATCGGCGTCAATCGCGCCGTTACCGTATTGGCTGAGCGCAAAGCCAAAGGCCCGGCGCAACGCCGTGGCGGCAGCGTCATTAAAGAATTGGGCGAACATCCCGATGATAAAAAACCGGTGCGCGTGATGGACGGTCGCTTCGGGCCTTATGTGAAATATGAAAAGGTCAATGCGACCATTCCGAAGGACGAAAACCCCGAAGAGATTACGCTGGAACGCGGGCTGGAATTAATCGCCGCGCGCATTGCCAAAGGCCCGACCAAGAAACGCAAAAAAGCTGCGCCGAAGAAAAAGAGCGCCTAATGGGAGACATCCCGACGCGCGATGAGATATTGAAGTTCATCGCCGAACATGAAGGCGAAACCACCAAACGTGATATTGCCAAAGCCTTTAACATTAAAGGCGCTGACCGCATTCCGTTGAAACGCCTATTGCGTGAAATGGCGGCCGAGGGCCTGCTCGAAGGCAGTCGCAAGGGCGGCATGCGTGGGCAAGGCGATTTGCCCAGCGTCTCTGTCGTGCAAGTGACGGGGCGCAATAAGGAAGGCTATTTGTTGGCGCGCGCGCGCCGCGAGGGTATTTTGCTGGACGAACCGCAAGACCCGATTATCGAAATTGATGACAGCCCGCCTCGCAATCGCCGTCATCGCCCGTCGCCGCCTGTCTCACTAGGCGACACGGCATTGGCGCGGCTGCGGCGCATCAATAAAGACAAATATATCGCCCGTATCATTCGCAAATTGGGCGATGCCGGCGGGCAAATTATCGGTGCGGTGCGCGAACGCAGCGATGGTCTTTGGCTCATTCCGGCTGACCGCCGCGAGCGCCATGATTATCAATTGGAAAAAGATACGAAAGCGGCACATGGCGATTTGCTGGTCTGCGAGAAACTGCCCGGCCCGCGCATGGCAGCCAAACGCACACGCATGAGAGAAAATATCGGCGCGGCTGATGACCCGCATGCTTTTTCGCTGATTTCAATCGCCGAGCAAGGCCTGCCGACCGTATTTCCCGATGCGGTGATGGCTGAAGCGGCGGCGGTTGAAGAAGCCGGGCTTGAGGGCCGCGAAGATTTGACCGCCCTGCCTTTCATCACCATTGATCCCGCCGATGCCCGCGACCATGACGACGCCGTGTTTGCCGAGCCTGACCCGGACAATAAGGACGGCTTTATCATCTGGGTGGCGATTGCCGATGTCGCGGCTTATGTCGCCGCTGACAGCGACATGGACAGAGAAGCGCGCAAGCGCGGCAATTCGGTCTATATGCCCGACCGCGTAGTGCCGATGTTGCCCGAGCGGCTGTCGAATGATTTATGCTCTTTGCGCGAAAACGAAACGCGCCCCTGCATGGCAGTGAAAATTCATATTGCAGCCGATGGCAGCAAAAGCGGTCATCAATTTTATCGCGGCCTAATGCGCTCGATTGCCAAGCTGAGCTATGCCGAAGCGCAGCGCGCTTTTGACGGCGAGTGCCCCGCCGAATTCAAACATCTCAAAGATGGTGTGTTGCAACCGCTATGGCAAGCTTATCAATGCATGGTTCAAGCGCGCGAGCGTCGCCAGCCCTTGCGCATCAATCGGCCCGAGCGGCGTATTGAAATGAACGAGAAGGGGCAGATTACCCGTATTTACACACCGCCCGTGCTGGAGGCGCACAAGCTGATTGAAGAAATGATGGTCAGTGCCAATGTCTGCGCCGCCGAGACTTTGGAGAAAGCCAAGCGGCCACTTATCTATCGCGTGCATGACACGCCGCCCGATGAGCGCGTGCGCGCCCTGTCGGATTTTCTGCGCTCGATGAATATCAAATTGAGCCTCGGCCAAACATTGCTGCCACAATTATTCAACGGGCTGATGGAGCAAGCCGCCGACCGGCCAATCGCCCCGACCGTCTCAGAGGCGGTGCTGCGCACGCAAGCGCAGGCAATTTATGATGTCGAGAATATCGGCCATTTCGGCCTCAATCTCGGTCGTTATGCGCATTTCACCTCGCCCATTCGCCGCTATGCAGATTTGACCGTGCATCGCGCCCTCATCGCCGCCATCAAAGCCGGTAAAGACGGACAAAGTGAAGCGGAAGCCGAAGCCCTGCCCGATATTGCCGAAGCCATTTCAGCGACCGAGCGGCGCGCCATGATGGCCGAGCGTAGCGCCGGTGAACGCTATCTCGCCGCCCATATGGCAGACCAAATCGGCAAAAGTTTTGCGGCGCGTATTTCCGGCGTGTCGCGCGCCGGATTGTTTGTCACGCTGGATGATAGCGGCGCCGACGGGCTGATACCGATATCGCGGCTCGGTGATGAGCGCTTTTATGCCGATGAAAATAATATGTATATGACCGGCGGCACAACCGGCATGACCTTCCGCATTGGCGAGAGCGTTGAGGTGGAATTGGAAGAAGCGACCCCACTTAAAGGCGGCCTCTTGTTTTCGCTGCTTGACGGTGGCACATATGGCGGCAAGCCGAAACGGGCAAACAGAAGAAACGGCCCGTTTCGCCGTTCCGGCCCGAAACCGCGCAGAGGAAGACGCTAAACCATGCCCATAGAAGATTTATTGCGTGAAGAACGCAGCCGTCGCGCTGCCATGTGGCGCGGTGTGCGCGGCCAATGCCCGCAATGCGGCGAAAAAACCTTGTTTCGGCAATATTTGAAAATCAGCGACAAATGTTCATCTTGCGGCCTAAATCTGTCGGGCCATCAGGCCGATGACGCGCCGCCCTATTTCACCATTTTCATTGTCGGCCATGTGATTGTGCCGGTGGCGCTGATTGTCGAGCGGCTTTACACACCGCCGCTTTATGTTCACGCGCTAATGTTTTGTTTGCTGGCCGTTGTGGTCAGCCTCATCTCATTACCGATGGTCAAAGGGGCGGTTGTCGGCCTACAATGGGCGCTTCGCATGCATGGCTTTGCAGAGACTACGGAAGAGCAAGATGAGTAAATATGGCAATACCCCGGCCGGGCCGGGTGAGTATCGGGAAGAAAGTGCCAAAGCCGTGCGTCCGCGCGAAGCGGCCACATTGATTGTCGTGCGGCAAGCCAAACAACCGAAAATCCTGATGGGCAAGCGCGCCGCCACGCATAAATTCATGCCCAATAAATTCGTCTTTCCGGGCGGTCGGCTCGACCTCATCGACCAGCGTCTGCAAGTGCCGAAAGGGTTGAGCGCACCGGTGATGAAGCGGCTTCGAAAAGAAACCCGCAAAACCGTCAGCGACAATAAATTACGCGGGCTGGCGCTGGCTGCCATTCGCGAAACCTATGAAGAAACCGGGCTGATTATCGGACGCCCGACCAAAAAGAGCCTGAGCACCGGCGATAAGGTGTGGCAAAGCTATTTTGACCACGGCGTTGAGCCGCCGCTCGACCAAATGGATTTCATCGCCCGCGCCGTCACGCCGACCTATCGCACGCGGCGTTTCGATACGCGCTTTTTCATGGTTTATGACGAGTTCATTCACACCGACCCTGAAGAAATGGCCAAAGCGAGCGGCGAATTGCTGGATTTGCATTGGCTGACATTGGGCGATGCGCGCAAGCTCGACCTGCCCGCCATCACCCGCTCGGTGATTGATATGGTGGAAGAGCGCATGAAGCTCGACCGCAAAGCGCAAATGAAAAAACCCGCGCCCTATGTCCGCTTCATTAACGGCAAACCGCTGATTACGGATCTCTAATCCACCAAAGGTGCGGGGGCTTACTGCACAATCGGCGGCACATTAACGATAATCGGTGTATGGCGACTGCTATTGGAGCCGAGAAACTCCTGAATGGTGACAGTGCTTAAAACAATCGACACCCCCATTACCAAAAACCAAATGCGTTGGCGCAAGCTGGTTGTCTGCACTTCGGAGCGGATTTCACGCACTTCAGACCGCATTTCCTGCATTTCGCGCAAGACGCGCTGAAACATTGCATCATTACGCGCTTCAGAGGCCTCAATTTTGCTGTTTACTTCGTCCATCGTCACCGACATTTGCTCATTCCTTTTTCTTCTTGGCTTTAGTATCGCAAAAAGGCCGAAAACAAGTCAAGCTGGAGACGGTTCGGCATGGTGTCGGGGCGTCTGAGATTATAGCCACTTTCCTCGGCTTATTCGGCTTGCGCCTGTTTTATTCAGCCGACGCCCCGACGCAAAACCGGCACCTGCAAAAGCAGGTGCCGGGGCGCACTAAGACCAGTCCAAAGAAGTGGCCACGGCGTATTCCGCCGAGACGTTATTTCGCCGCCACCCCGGCTCAAACTATTGTTTGAACGGAGTGATGGGATTTTCGGCAATTTTCATAAAAAAGGCCTAACGCCCCGAAGGGAGACGTTAAGCCACATACGCAATAAAAATTGCTGCTTTGTACAGGGATTAGTGGTCCCCATCAGCGCACCATCCATGCGCTGACTGTCAAACTATTGCAGAAATCAACCCATTGGAAAAGACATAAATGCCCGTCTGCCGCGCTTGACATTAGGCGGGAAATGCCTATTTTCGCCAACACAGCGCGAGAGCGCCCAAGATTTTTGAGGATTTGACAAATGGCAAAACCGACAACCGTTAAAATCAAGCTGGAAAGCACTGCCGGCACCGGTTTTTACTATGTGACCAAGAAAAACGCTCGCACCATGACCGAGAAAATGGTCGTGCGGAAATATGATCCGGTGGCACGCAAGCATGTGGAATTCAAGGAAAACAAAATCAAGTAAAACCGCTTGTTTTGTTGACTGAAAGGCGTCCCATCGGGCGCCTTTTTTATTGCCCGCACCGGCAAACAGCCTAATTATAGCGCCATGCAGCAAGAAGAAGCCGAAATTTTGGCCCTCAAAGCCCTTTCCTATCTGGCCGGAATTGACGAGATGATGGACCGCTTCGCGGCGCTTTCCGGCATGGGGCCGGGCGATATTATGGAGCGCGCGCAAGACCCTGAAATGCTGGCAGGTGTGCTGGATTTCTTTTTGTATGACGAGGCTTTGCTGACCGCGTTTTGCGAAGCGCATGAGATAAACCCCGAGCATCCGGCGCAAGCGCGCATGGCCCTGCCCGGAGGGGATTTACCGCATTGGACGTGAGTTGAGTGAGATATGAGTGAGATTGCCCCCGAAATTATGAGCCA
>CATDDF010000076.1 GCA_949498175.1 Alphaproteobacteria bacterium
ACCGGCCGCTATTCCACCCGTTTTGGGTTTGAGTTCACCCCGGCGCCCGATAGTTTTGCTCCCATTTTAGAACAATTGGCGAAGACCGATGCCATGCCGCGTCGCTTTCAATTTCGCACGCCGTCCCATGATGAGGCAGGCCACGAATTGAGTTTCTGGCAGCGTGGCCTGCCGGTGGAAGAGATTACCTTGGCGGAAGAATTGCGTGCCAAAGGCTATCGCACCTTGCATATCGGCAAATGGCATTTGGGGCGCGAGGGCGATTTGCTGCCGCTGGGGCAAGGGTTTGATGAGAGCCTGCTCATGTCAAGCGGGCTTTATTTGCCAGTCGATGACCCGAATGTCGTAAATGCGCGAAATGAATTTGCCGTCCTGGATAAGGTGCAATGGGAGGTGTTGGATTATGCCGCCAGCTTCAATAATAGCGCGCGCTTTCAGCCCGATGGTTATTTGACCGACTATTATACCGATGAGGCCATAAAAGCCATCGCGGCCAATAAGGAGCAACCGTTTTTCCTATATTTGGCGCATTGGGGCATCCACACACCATTGCAGGCCACGAAAGAAGATTATGAAGCGGTTGGCGATAATTTCCCCGACCATCGCTCGCGCGTATATGCCGGCATGATACGTGCCGTCGACCGCTCGGTCGGGCGCGTGATGGCGGCGCTTGAAGAGCACGGCATTGACGATAATACGCTGGTCATTTTCACCAGCGATAATGGCGGCGCCAATTATATTGGCATGCCCGACATCAATAAGCCCTATCGCGGCTGGAAGTTGAGCTTTTTTGAGGGCGGCACTCATGTGCCGTTCATTATGCGCTGGCCCGGCCGATTGCCGCCCGGCGTGACCTTTACCCATCCAATTTCGCATCTCGATGTGCTGCCGACGGCTTTGGCCGCTATCGATGAAATACCACAATCGAGCCAAATTGACGGGGTAAATTTATTGCCCTATTTGACCGGTCAAAAAACCGGCGCGCCGCGCGACACGCTGATTTGGCGGTCAGACCAATATCAAGCCATATTGTCCAAGGGCTGGAAAATGCAGCGCAGCGACTTGCCAAAAAAGATACGGCTGTATCATTTGATGCAAGATCCGACCGAAAAAAAAGATGTTAGCGCCCAATACCCTGAGAAAATTGCCGAATTATCGGCCATATTGGCGGCCCATAATGCCCAGCAAGCGCCGCCGAGATGGCCGAACGGCGTTTTAATGCCGATTTGGGTCGACAAAACCCCGGCCGATAATGTGACGCTCGAAGATGATTATATTTTATGGCCGAACTAGGGTGGAAAAAATTAATGTCTAAGCCACCCGAATTGAAAATTATCGATGGTCGCCGCAGGCGCAGCGAACGCAGCCGCGCCGCCATCATCACCGCCACGCTCAACCTGATTGACAATGGCAATTTTGCCCCTACGGCCCGGCAAATTGCTGAAGAGGCCGGCATTGGTCTCCGCTCTTTCTTCCGTCACTTTGACGATATGGAAGCCTTGATGGATAAGATTGACCAGCACATGCGCGGCTATTATGAGCCG
>CATDDF010000077.1 GCA_949498175.1 Alphaproteobacteria bacterium
CGGGCAGGATTTGGCGAACGTGATTACGGCTGACCTTGAACGTTCCGGCCTGTTTCGACCGGTTGACCGCGAGGCTTTTATTGAGCGCAATATCGGCGTCAATGTTCGGCCGCGTTTCGGCGATTGGCGCGTAATTAATGCGCTGGCTTTGGTAACGGGTCGGGCCGTGCAGCACAGTGATGGCCGCTTGCTGGTGGAATTTCGCCTATGGGATGTGGTGGCTGAAGAACAAATGGCCGGTTTGCAATTTTTCACCACGCCGGAAAATTGGCGTCGCATCGGGCATTTGGTTGCGGATGCGATTTATGAACGCCTGACCGGTGAGACCGGCTATTTCGATACCCGCATTGTTTATGTCTCGGAATCGGGCGCGAAAAACAATCGCGTCAAAAAACTGGCCATTATGGACCAAGACGGTTTCGCGCAAAGCGAGCTGACGCGCGGCAATGCGCTGGCACTGACCCCGCGCTTCAGCCCGACGGCGCAGGAAATCACTTATCTTTCTTATTATCGCAATAAGCCGCGCGTCTATTTGCTCAATATTGAGACGGGGCAGCAGGAAGTGGTGGGCGATTTTCCGGGCATGACTTTTGCACCGCGGTTTTCGCCCGATGGGCAGAAAATCATTATGAGCCTTGAGCGCAACGGCAATTCCAATATTTACACTATGGATTTACGCACTCGTGAGACGCGGCGGTTGACCTCGTCTCTGGCGATTGATACCGCGCCTTGCTATGCTCCTGATGGCAGCCAAGTGGTGTTTGAAAGTGACCGCATGGGCTCGCAGCAACTTTATGTGATGGAAGCGGACGGTTCAAATGTGCGGCGTATTTCTTATGGCGAAGGGCGCTATGCGACGCCGGTCTGGTCGCCGCGTGGCGATTTGATTGCTTTTACCAAGACGCTGAATGGCCGTTTCCTGATCGGGGTTATGAAAACCGACGGCAGTGGCGAGCGCATTTTGACCGAGGGCTATCACAATGAAGGGCCTGCATGGTCACCAAATGGACGGGTTATTGCCTTTTTTAGAGAGGGGCGTGGGGCAGACCAAGGCCCGACCCTATGGACGGTTGATGTTACGGGTTATAATGAACGACCGATTGCGACCCCCGGCTGGGCCTCTGACCCGGCTTGGTCGCCGTTAATCCGATGAGTCATGTAATTGTAATCAAAACCGTTTAATCCGAGCTTTGATTTGCATTTGTGCATATTTTGGCTAAATTACAACCGAGGGACAGGCATTATGTCTGCACAGACTTAGGAGCATTCGATGGGACAGTCGACAAAATCAAAAATTCTAATTTCCATGGCCGTGGCCGGACTGACTTTGGCGGGTTGTGCGTCAACCAACGAGCCTGCCTCGACATCAACATCGACAGCTGTCTCAACCGGTTCGGCAGGGTCGTCAGCACAATATTTGGTGCAAAATGTGGGCGACCGTGTTTTCTTCCAAACTGACCAATCCAATCTTGACGGCTCTGCGCGCGCCACATTGCGCAATCAGGCGCAATGGCTGGCGCAAAATGGTAGTGTCAATTTGATTATTGAGGGCCACGCTGATGAGCGCGGCACCCGTGAATATAACCTTGCTTTGGGTGCGCGTCGTGCCAATGCGGTGCGCGACTTCCTGATTAGCGAAGGTGTGAACGGCAGCCGCTTGCAAACCATTTCTTATGGTAAAGAGCGTCCGGTCTCCTTGTGCTCGGAGGAAGCCTGCTGGTCGAAAAACCGCCGCGCGGTAGCGACCATTCGCTAAATTCACGTAAAGTGATTTAAGGGCACCTTCGGGTGCCCTTTTTTCTGCCTTTTTTTCGCCGATTTTGACGCGCATAGAGGTAAATGATGAGATTATTTACTGCTTTTTTGACCGTTATTTTGATGGTTTCGCCGCTTATGGCGCAAAACGGGCCGCGCGTGCCGTCTGATTTTGCGCCGCGCAGTTCAGGCGATGATGTGGTCGCGGGCGAGCGCGTTGAGGCATTGGAATTGCGTATCGCCCAACTTGAGCAATTATTGGAAGCGCAGCGCACATTGCAAAACCGCAATCGTTTGGCCGAAACGCGAGAATTGCAACAACGCCTTGAAGTGCTCGAGGCGCGCCTTTTGTCAGCCCAAGATGCTTTTGCTGCGCCTGTTTCGCAAGCGGCCTCTGACGCAGCCGGCACGGCGGCGGCGGCTGACCGCGTGCAGTTCAATCAATTGGTCGAAATGCTGCGTCTATTACAGGCACAAACCGACCGCATGATGATTGATATGCAAAATCTCACGCAACGCGTCGATAAGGCGTCATCGGATAATGAATTTCGTTTTCAATCTTTGGAAGGCGGTATGATGCGCGCCAATCAGGGCATTTCATCTTCCTCGGCTGAGCCTGAAGTTATCGGTTTTGTCAGAAGCGCCGCGCCGGTCGCCAGTCTGGCCGACGCCTCAGCCGTGATTGACGTGACCACGCCGCTGGTCGGCGAAGGCAATATTGAAGATTTAGCCGATTTCGACGCGCCGGTGCGCGTCCCGTTGGATGACCCGAAAGCGCTGTATGAGCGCGCTTTGGGCGATTTGCAAAATGGCAATTATGCTGGTGCGCGCGTCGATTTTGCATCTCTTGTCGAGCGTTTTCCATCCCATAAAATGGCCGGTCATGCCCAATATTGGCTTGGCGAGACTTTCTATGTGCAACGCCAATATAAGCAAGCGGCGCAAGCCTTTCTGGTCGGTTACACTACCTATGCGGGCAGCAAAAAAGCCCCCGACAGCCTGTTGAAATTGGGCATGACGCTGACCGCTTTGGGCGAAAAGAAAACCGGATGCGATGCCTTTGCCGAGTTGAATGCGAAATTTCCCGATGCGCCTGCCGCGGTTGCCAAGCGCGCTCTGATTGAGAAAAAGCGGGCCGGTTGTGCCTCGTAAACCGACAGCTTCCTTGTTTTTGACAAACCTGCAGCCATTTGATGCAGACAGCCATTTTGCTTTGGCTGTGTCAGGCGGCGGTGACTCGATGGGCTTACTGGCTTTGGCCGCGCAAGCCTCGCTGCTAAGAGGCGCGCCGCGTTTTACCGTGCTGACTGTCGATCATGGACTACGCCAAGAAGCTGCCGCAGAAGCCGCGCAAGTGGCGGCGCAATGTGAAAAATTGCGCCTGCCACATGTGACATTGTTGGCTAGTGTGAAGCTCAGCCCGACAGATATTCAGCAACAGGCACGTAATTTGCGCTTCCGCCTTATGGCCGATTGGTGCGCCAAGCACGGGGCGCAGGCTCTGGTTTTGGCGCATCATCGTGACGATCAAGCAGAAACAGTTTTAATGCGCTTGGCGCGGGGCAGTGGTGTGAGCGGTCTCGCCGGCATGGCATCGCGCCAGCTTATGCACACTGCTGCTGCTCCTATTTTGCTTTTGCGTCCGCTCTTGGATTATGCCGGTGAAGATGTGAAAGCGCTGGCTCATAAAGCCGCTTTGCCGGTTATTGAAGACCCGAGCAATTATGACCCGCAATTTGAGCGCGTGCGCTGGCGGCGTTTATTGCCGCTTTTGGCAGAGCATGGGTTGGATGCGGCGCGGCTTTCTGAAATGGCACGTGAAATGCGCGCAATGCAAGCGGCTTTGGATAAAAAACTGACGGCTTGGCTCGACCATTATGCTGCATGGCATGCTTATGGCGTGCTGAGCCTGCCGCGTGCCGATTTTGACGCTTTGCCTCTGGCGCATAAGCAACGCTTTATTGGCCGCTTTGTGCAGTATTTTGGCCAGCATGCCCACCCGGTGAAACAAAAGAAAACCGACCGCCTTTTGCGCCAGATTGAAGAAACGCCGCATGGCGCCGCTTCTGTGGGCGGCTTGCATATGCGCTGGCGCAAACATAAATTATTTTTGGGCCGTGAGGCGGCGGCTTGTCCCGCGCCTGTGACGTTGTGCGACATCACCTCGGGCAATGATAGCCGATTTGACAGCCATTTTGATAGGCGCTTTGCTTTTTCGAGCACAAAAAGGGCGGAAAAGCTGAAATTGGGTGCGCTTGGGTCGCAAGGCGTAGCGGAAATGCGCGCGCGCGGCCTTGCCTTCGACAAAACCGTTCCTGCCGCCTATTATGCCGCTTTGCTCGGTATTTTTGATGGTGACAGGCTGCTCGATTGTCCGCTTTTATTGTCATCCGTTGAAGGCGAAACGGGCTTCCAGTTGCACAGCGTTTATTATCACGGCTTCTACCGCGACATTATTGCTGGCGGTCAGGGCTAGAAAACAGGCGCAGGCGCGCCTATATTCAAATAACAAGGCGAAAAAGCGTTTGATACAAAGGTGAAACGGTGAATGGTATGAGAAATATTGCTGTCTGGTTGGTTGTCGGCCTGATGTTGTTTACCCTGTTTAACGTATTTCAGGGCCCTTCAGCGCAGACGTCCAATCGCAACATCAACTTTTCGCAATTTGTTGCCGAAGTTGATGCGGGAACGGTTGCGTCGGTTACCATTGAGGGTGACGCGATTAGCGGCCAATATTCGGACGGCTCGTCTTTCTCGACCCATGCGCCGCCCAATGACCCGACGCTCGTGCAACGCTTGCAAGAGCGGGGTGTCTCCATTACTGCCAAGCCTGACAGTTCCGGTTCCCCGACATTGCTCGGTGTGCTGATTTCATGGTTCCCGATGCTGTTGCTTATCGGCGTATGGGTGTTTTTCATGCGGCAAATGCAAGGCGGCGGTCGCGGTGCAATGGGCTTTGGCAAATCAAAAGCCAAACTGCTCAATGAGGCGCAAGGCCGCGTCACTTTCGATGATGTCGCAGGTATTGATGAAGCGAAAGATGATTTGCAGGAGATTGTCGAGTTTTTGAAAGACCCGACGAAATTTCAGCGTCTTGGCGGACGTATTCCAAAAGGCGCGCTATTGGTCGGCCCTCCGGGCACCGGTAAAACGCTGCTGGCCAAAGCCATTGCCGGTGAGGCCAATGTGCCTTTCTTCTCTATTTCAGGCTCAGATTTTGTTGAGATGTTTGTCGGTGTCGGCGCCAGCCGTGTCCGCGACATGTTTGAGCAAGCCAAAGCCAATGCGCCGTGCATTATCTTTATCGACGAGATTGACGCGGTCGGCCGTCATCGCGGTGCCGGTCTCGGCGGTGGCAATGATGAGCGTGAGCAGACGCTGAACCAATTATTGGTTGAAATGGACGGCTTTGAGGCCAATGAGAGCATTATTCTCATTGCTGCAACCAACCGACCTGATGTTTTGGATCCGGCCTTGCTGCGCCCCGGTCGCTTCGACCGTCAAGTTGTTGTGCCAAACCCCGATATTATCGGTCGAGAAAAAATTCTCAAAGTGCATATGAAGAAAACGCCATTGGCGACCGATGTGGATGCGCGCACCATTGCGCGGGGCACGCCGGGTTTTTCGGGTGCTGATTTGGCCAATTTGGTCAATGAAGCGGCTTTGCTGGCGGCGCGTCGCGCCAAGCGACTGGTTTCCATGCAGGAATTTGAAGACGCTAAGGACAAGGTGATGATGGGCGCAGAGCGTCGCTCTATGGTGATGACCGATGATGAAAAACGCTTGACCGCTTATCACGAAGGTGGTCATGCGCTGGTGGCGCTGAATATGGAAGCCTCTGATCCGGTGCACAAGGCGACGATTATTCCGCGCGGTCGCGCGCTGGGCATGGTGATGCGCTTGCCTGAGCGTGACCAAGTATCGGTTACGCGTGGCAAAATGAAGGCCGATTTGGCGGTCGCCATGGGCGGTCGCATTGCCGAAGAGCTGATTTTCGGTGACGAAAAAGTTACTTCGGGTGCCTCGTCAGATATTCAAATGGCGACCAATATGGCCAAGGCCATGGTCACCCAATATGGCATGAGCGAAGAAATGGGCCCGCTGGCTTATGGTGAGAATGAGCAGGAAGTTTTCCTCGGTCATTCGGTGGCGCAAAAGCAAAACATGTCTGAGGAAACGCAGCGCAAGATTGACCTTGAAGTGCGTAAGCTGGTTGAAGAAGGCTATGAAATGGCGCGCAAAATCTGCACCGAAAAAATGGAAGATTTGCACACCATTGCCAAAGGCTTGCTGGAATATGAAACGCTGAGCGGTGACGAAATTATCGGCCTGTTGAAAGGCGAGATGCCGCATCGGCCTGAAGATGATAATTCGCCACAAAGTGGCGGTCCGGCATCGCCATTCCCGACCACAGGCTCGGCCGGTGTCGGCGGCGCAGAGCCGCAAGGCACGTAAAAGCGAAAAACGGCGTCGCATGACGCGAATATTTGGCATATTAAACATCACCGCCGACAGTTTTTCTGACGGCGGTGATTTTTTGTCGCCCGATGCGGCTTTGGCGCAGGCGCAAAAACTTGTCGATGACGGGGCGCATGTGTTGGACGTCGGACCGGCCTCCAGCCATCCCGATGCCGGAAATGTGACGCCCGAAACCGAGATTGCGCGGCTGTCTGCCGTCTGGCCCGATTTGCAAAAGCTTGGTGCGCCGCTCAGCGTTGACAGTTTTCAGCCTGACACCCAGCGTTGGGCGATGGCGCAAGGGACGGCTTGGTTGAATGACATTAATGGCTTTGCCGAGCCCTCGCTTTACGACGAACTGGCCGATTATGACGGGCGTTTGGTGCTGATGCACGCCATTCAAGCCAAGGGCATTGCAACGCGCCAAGACCCGCCTGACGGCGCTATTTGGCCGCATATCTTCCACTTTTTTGAGGCGCGTCTTGAGGCTTTAGAGAAAGCCGGTGTGGCGCGTGAAAAAATCACCCTCGATCCGGGTATGGGATTTTTTCTCGGCAATCAGCCCGAGACCTCGCTTAATGTGCTGGGCGGATTGCATCGCCTGAAGGCCGAATTTGGCCTGCCGGTGCTGGTTTGCGTGTCGCGCAAAAGCTTTTTGCGCTCTTTGGCTGATATTTCCGTGGCTGAAAGCGGCCCGATAAGCTTGGCGGCGGAAATGCTGGCTGTGGCGCAAGGGGTGGATTATATCCGCACCCATGATGTGCGTCAGCTCACCCACGCGCTGCTGCTGCGCGGCCGTTTGGGAACAAATCTCTAAAAAGTAATAAATTGCAACAGCTTGTGATTTGCGCTGTCGCGCTAGTTTTTGCGACATAGGGGCATGGTTAGAAAATATTTCGGCACGGATGGTATTCGCGGGCGCGTCAATGGCGAGAAGATGACCGCCGAGACGGCGTTGCGTTTGGGCATGGCGGCGGGGCAGCATTTCCGCCGTGGTGAGCACCGCCATCGCGTGGTGATTGGCAAGGATACACGGCTTTCCGGCTATATGATTGAACCGGCACTGGTGGCCGGTTTCACCTCAATGGGCATGGATGTGTTCCTTTTCGGCCCCATTCCGACCCCCGCCGTGGCCTTTTTGACGCGCTCTTTGCGCGCCGATATTGGCGTGATGATTTCCGCCTCGCATAATGAATTTGAAGATAATGGCATTAAGCTGTTCGGGCCGGACGGGTTTAAGCTTTCCGATAAAATTGAATATGAAATCGAGCAGCTGATGGACGCACCGGCCAGCGAACTGGTGCCGGCGGCTGAATTGGGGCGCGCCAAGCGGATTGATGACAGTCAGGCGCGCTATATTGAATTTGCCAAGCGCACTTTCCCGCGCGAGATGAGCCTTGAGGGTATTAAGCTGGTTATCGATTGCGCCAATGGTGCGGCCTATAAGGTGGCGCCAACCGCGCTGTGGGAATTGGGCGCGGAAGTGGTGTCCATTGGCGTGGAGCCGGACGGCTTCAACATTAATAAAGATTGCGGTTCGACCGATACCGGCGCATTGGCCGATAAGGTGCGGGCCGAAAAAGCCGATATTGGCATTGCGCTGGATGGCGATGCCGACCGGCTGATTGTTTGCGATGAAAACGGCAAAATGGTCGATGGCGATCAGTTGATGGGGCTGATTGCCGGTGATTGGCAGCGTCGCGAATTGCTGAGTGCGCCGGGCATTGTCGCCACGGTGATGTCGAATTTGGGGCTGGAGCGCCATTTGCAGGGCAGCGGGCTGAGCTTGGCGCGCACGCAAGTGGGCGACCGCTATGTGGTGGAGCATATGCGCCAGCACGGCTTTAATTTGGGCGGCGAGCAATCGGGTCATATGGTGATGAGCGATTTCGGCACGACGGGTGACGGGCTGGTTGCCGCGCTACAAGTTCTGGCAGTGATGAAACAAACCGAGCGTCCGGTCTCTGATTTGTGCCGGGTGTTTGAGCCGGTGCCGCAAATTCTGGAAAATGTCCGTTTCAATGCCGGTGTGCCGCTGGAAAATGACGAGGTCATTGCCGCCATTCGCGCCGGTGAGCAGAAGCTGGGCAATAGCGGCCGTCTGGTCATTCGCAAAAGCGGCACAGAGCCGCTTATCCGCGTTATGGGCGAGGGCGATGATGCGGCGCTGGTGCAAAATGTGGTGGCCGAGATTGTCGGCCGCATTCAATCGGTCGCTGCGTGAGCGACACCTCCTCTTTAGGCAAAGTTCTGGTTGTCGCCGGCTCTGACTCGGGCGGCGGCGCGGGTATTCAAGCCGATATTAAAGCCATTATGGCCCAAGGCGCTTATGCCACCACCGCTATTTCAGCCCTGACCGCGCAAAACACGCTGGGCGTGCAAGATATAAGCCCCGTGCCCCCCGCCTTTGTGGTCAGTCAAATGACCTCCATTCTCAGCGATATCGGTGCCGATATGATGAAGACCGGCATGTTGGCGACGCGCGAAGTGATAGAAGCGGTGGCCGAAGCGCGCGATAAGCTCGCCCCGAAACTGCCCATGCTGGTTGACCCGGTGATGGTTGCGACATCGGGCGACAAGCTGCTGCAAGATGAGGCGATGGACGCGCTGCAATCGCTTTTGGTCAATCACGCCTTGCTGGTCACGCCGAACCTGCCCGAGGCCAGCCTGTTGACGCGGCGCGATGTTGACAGCATTGATGATATGAAACGCGCCGCCGACACGCTGATGGAAGCGGGGGCGCACGCCGCGCTGATTAAGGGCGGGCATGGCAATGACCGCGTGGTGACTGACCTTTTGGCGCTGCAATCGGGCATGCATGTTTTCGAGCATGAACGCCTCGCCACCACCAACACCCACGGCACGGGCTGCACGCTTGCCAGTGCGTTGAGCGGGCAGATTGCCAAAGCAATGGTCGCCGATGCGCCGCGCGACTCCGACGGTCGGCCGGATGATGCGACGCTGCGCCAAGCGACCGAAACCGCGCTCGATTACGTCCACCAAGCCATCAAATCCGCCCCTGATATTGGGGGCGGCAATGGGCCGTTGGGGCATTAATCGCCTATTCCAGTAGCATCCCCCTTAATTGCTCAATCGTCAGCCACGGGCTTTTGCGATGCACCATGCGGTGGCAGTTAGCGCAAATGAGGGTAAGGTCATCAGCAGTGACCGTTTCGCCTTCGGGTGAGAGTTGTGAAACGGGTTTCAGGTGATGCGCTTCCATATATTTGTGGCCGTGCTTGCCATAACGCCGTTCAAAGTCGAATTGGCAAACCGTGCAGTCAATAAAGCCATTGGCATCGAAATATTCATCTTTCAGCCGCTCGACGAGTTTAGGGTCACGCTCTCGGCGCAAGTGACTAGCCGACAAAATGCGACCTTCGATTGAAGGCGCTATGAGTTCGGTTTGCATTTCCTCAGCCGCCAATATGCTCTGGTTCTCGCCATTGGTTTCAGCGTGATAAATATGCTGAAAAATGGATTTAGCAGCCGCATCTAAAATGTCGGGCTGATGGGCGAAATCTTGAAACACTTGAACATCGCCCTGTCCGTAACTCTGCATACCCTTGCCGGGCCAGTCTGGGACAATGGCGTGAAAATTCATCAGTTTCAGATAAGTGCCATTAATGTTTCTAAACTTCTCACCAATCGGCAGGCCGTGCAGCAGGGCAAGACGATTTAATTCATTGCTGAGTAGCTGAATTTCTGACGAACCTTTAGACGGAATGCCTGTGGCTCGAAGCTTCATATAGAAGTCGAGTGTGATAATCAGTTCGTCACGTGTCCATGTAATATTGCGCGGCACGGAAGGGCTCTTTTTGTTTTTGTTAACGCATTGTTAACCTTTGGGGGCATTTACCGCAACCGCCTTGCTTAAAATTGGGATTCCCCCTATATCACCCGTGGGACACCTCTCCCCAACGAGAGGCAACGATCTGGAAGGGTTGATATGACAGATATAGCAAAGCCGGAATTGCGTCCGGCACGCGCCGATTTTTCGTCCGGACCATGCGCCAAGCGGCCGGGCTATTCCTTACAAGCATTGGAAGACGCGGTTTTGGGCCGCTCGCACCGCTCTAAGCCCGGCAAAGCACGCCTCGCTGAAGCGATTGACAAAACCCGCGCCATTTTGGGCGTGCCGGATGATTATCGCATCGGCATTGTGCCGGCCTCTGACACCGGCGCCTATGAAATGGCCATGTGGACCATGCTGGGCGCGCGCGGGCTTGATATTTTAGGCTGGGAAAGCTTCGGCAAGGGCTGGATTGCCGATGCGGTGAAACAGCTGAAACTCGACGATATTCGCGTCATGGAAGCCGATTATGGCGCGCTGCCCGATTTGGGCGAGGTCGCCTTTACCCGCGATGTCGCCTTTACCTGGAACGGCACAACCTCGGGCGTGCGCGTGCCCAATGGCGATTGGATTGCCGATGACCGCGAAGGGCTGACCTTATGCGACGCGACCTCCGCCGCCTTTGCGATGGACTTGCCGTGGGAAAAGCTGGATGTGACGACCTATAGCTGGCAAAAAGTGCTGGGCGGCGAGGGCGGCCACGGCATGCTGATACTCAGCCCGCGCGCCGTGGCGCGGCTTGAAAGCTATACGCCAAACTGGCCGTTGCCGAAAATTTTCCGCCTGACCAAAGCCGGTGCGCTGATTGAGGGCATTTTTAAAGGCGAGACCATCAACACGCCATCCATGTTGGCACTGGAAGATTATATCGATGCGCTCGATTGGGCCGACAGTTTGGGCGGCATGAAGGGCCTTTTGGGCCGCGTCGCCGACAACAATAAAGCGCTGAATGACTGGGTCGCGGCTACGGATTGGGTCGCCAATTTGTGCGAAGAGGCGGCCAATCAATCAACCACCAGCGTATGCCTGAAAATCGTCGATGAAGATGTGCTGGCTATGGACGCCGACCAACAAGCGGTGCTGGCCAAGCGCATTGCCGCGCTCTTGGATGAAGAAGGAGTCGCCTATGATATTGGCGCTTATCGCGACGCACCGGCCGGACTTCGCATTTGGGCCGGGGCGACGGTGGACGCCGCCGACCTCGCCGCCCTAACCCCCTGGCTCGATTGGGCCTTTCAAACTGCCAAAATGGAGGCACAAAATGCCTAAAGTATTGATTGCAGATAAAATGAGCCCGGCCGCCGAGCAGATTTTCAGAGACCGCGGCGTCGAGGTTGATGTGATTACCGGCCTTGATAAGGACGAGTTGATTAAAATCATTGGCGAATATGACGGCATGGCCGTGCGCTCTTCCACCAAAGCGACACCACCGATTTTGGAAGCAGCGACCAATATGAAAGTCATCGGCCGCGCCGGTATTGGCGTCGATAATATCGACCTGCCAACGGCCACGCAAAAAGGCATTGTGGTGATGAACACGCCCTTCGGCAATTCCATCACCACAGCCGAGCACGCCATCGCTATGATGTTTGCGCTGGCGCGGCAAATTCCCGAAGCCAATGCCTCCACCCATGACGGCAAATGGGAAAAATCGCGCTTTATGGGTGTCGAGCTGACCGGCAAGACGCTGGGCGTTGTCGGCTGCGGCAATATCGGCTCCATCGCCGCCACCCGCGCTTTGGGCCTGAAAATGAAAGTGGTCGCCTTTGACCCGTTTCTGACACCGGAGCGCGCTTTGGAAATCGGCGTTGAAAAAGCCGAGCTCGATGATGTGTTGACGAAGGCTGATTTCATCACCCTGCACACGCCGTTGACCGACAAGACCCGCAATATCATCAATGCTGAGGCTTTGGCCAAATGCAAAAAGGGCGTGCGTATCATCAACTGCGCGCGCGGCGGCTTGATTGACGAAAAAGCGCTGAAGGAAGCGCTAGAAAGCGGCCATGTGGCCGGTGCCGCGCTTGATGTGTTTGAAGAAGAACCGGCGCAGAGCAATGCGTTGTTCAATATGGACAATGTCGTGTGCACGCCGCATTTGGGCGCCTCGACCTCTGAAGCGCAGGAAAATGTTGCCCTGCAAGTGGCTGAGCAAATGGCCGATTATCTGATGACCGGCGCGGTGACCAATGCCATCAATATGCCGTCCATCTCAGCCGAAGACGCGCCGCGCTTGCGCCCCTATGTGGCACTGGCAGAGCAGCTCGGTCTGTTTGCCGGTCAATTGACCGAAAGCGGCATTGAAGGGGCGGAAATTGAATATGTCGGCGATGTCAGTGAATTGAACGTGGCGCCGCTCACCTCGGCCATTATGGCCGGTCTGTTGCGCCCGCTTTTGGCCGACGTCAATATGGTCTCGGCTCCGGCCGTGGCCAAAGAACGCGGCATCACCGTGTCTGAAGTGAAGCGCGACTCGACAGGGGCTTATGACAGCTATATTCGCCTGACGCTGAAAACCGAACGCCAGCAACGCTCGGTTGCCGGCACGGTGTTTTCTGACGGTAAGCCGCGCATCATTCAGGTTAAGGGCATTAATATTCACGCCGAGCTTGCGCCGCGCGTGCTTTATGTCACCAATACCGATGCGCCGGGCTTTATCGGTGCGCTGGGCAGTGCGCTGGGCCAGCACGGCATTAATATTGCCAGCTTCCAACTGGGCCGTGAAAAGCCCGGTGGCGACGCCATTTCACTGGTCAATATTGACAATGAAGCGAGCGCCGATGTGCTGAAAGAATTGGAAGCCCTGCCGCAAGTGGTGCATATTAAGCAACTGAGTTTCTAGCAAAGAGGGGACAGGCATATGGCCAATGTTGTAGTCATCGGCTCGCAATGGGGCGATGAAGGCAAA
>CATDDF010000078.1 GCA_949498175.1 Alphaproteobacteria bacterium
AGGCGATTGGCCGTGATGTAGAGGACGCAAAATGAGTTTGAAAATTTATCATAATCCGCGTTGTTCCAAATCGCGGCAGGCTTTGGCCATATTGACCGAGGCGGGGGCTGAATTTGACATGGTCGAATATTTGAAAACCGGTCTCTCTGTGGCGGAGCTGGAAGATTTGGCGACCAAAAGCGGCGGCGATGTGCGCGCCATGATGCGCACCGGCGAGGCGGTGTATAAAGAATTGGGCTTGAAAAATGAAAATGACGAGGCTGCGTTGATTGAGGCGATGGCCGAGAACCCGATTTTGCTCGAACGGCCCTTGGTCACTGATGGCAAGACGGCCATCATTTGTCGCCCGCCTGAATTGGCGGCACAATTTCTTGCGTGATTACGAGCACTGGTTTGGCTTTCTCATATGATTGGCCTAAGTTGAGTAAATGAATATTGAAACCCGAAATGCGCCGTCGACGAAACGCGATGGCAAACGCGCCAGCAAGCGGGCCAGCAATCGCGATGCGATTTTACAAGCGGCGCGCACCGTATTTGCCGAGCTGGGTTATGGTGGCGCGACGGTGCGCGACATTATTCGCCGCACCGCGCTTGCGACAGGCACTTTTTATAATTATTTCACCAATAAGGAAGAGGTGTTTGAAGCGCTGACGCAAGAAAGCGGCGAAGAATTGCGCGCGCTTTTGTCAGCGGCACGCCAAGAGGCCGATAATTTTGAGCAATTTATCGAAGCCAGCTATCTCACTTATTTCAGCTATTATGCGGAAAACCCCGAGACCTATCATTTGGTGCGCTCCAATCGCGGGCGCGATGGTGGCAATATTAATATGCGCGGGCCGCAAGTGACGGCCGGTTTGGCGGAAATGCGGCAGGATATTGAGCGCGCCATGAAGCTCGGCATGATTCCGCAAAATGACCCGGCTTTGCTGACCGCCGCGCTTGGTGGTGTTGCCTTTTCCATTCTCGATGAGATTATGCAGGGCGATAAGATTGATCCGCAAAGCGCGGCGCGTTTTGCCACCAAGCTTTTTATGCGTGGCATTGACGGCGGCATTGACGGGGCGTGAGATTAAATAGTCTAATTGCCTTCTGGGAGGCAATTCGGGTGAGTGTTCAAAATATAATTCTTAGTGCCTTGCGCCGCGCACCGCGTCGGCTGGTGCGCCATATGGCCGGTCCGCCGATTGAGGTGGATGATTTTGCAATGGACAGCAATATCCAAATATTGGCCAATTTGGCGGCCAAACGTGCCGCCGCGCAGGGCGATGCGACACCGAGCTTGGCGCAAATTCGTGAAGCGGGGAACGCTTTTGATGCCATTGCCCCGAAACGCCGTCGCCGAGTCAAAATCCGCGATGTCGAATTGCCGCTGGCCACGGCGACGCTGAAAGCGCGTATTTACGAGCCGAAGCGGGCCAGCGATACCGACCCCGGCATTTTGTTTTTTCATCAGGGCGGCTTGGTGATCATGCACCATTTGACCGATGATTATTTCTGCTCGCTTTTGGCCGATGAGTGTCGCGCCAAACTGATTACGCTGGATTATCGTTTATGCCCGGAACACGCTTTTCCGGCCGCCATTGAAGACGGTTTGGCGCTGTGGGATTATGTGCATGAAGAAGCGCACATGCTGGGCATTGATCGTCGGCGCATTGCGCTGGCCGGCGACAGTGCCGGCGGTCTTATTGCTTCCGTTATGTGCCAGATTTTGCGCGACAAGGCGCAGGTTGAAAAAACCTCGCAGCCGGCCGCGCAATTGCTGGTCTATCCGTGGGTCAGCACGGAAAGGCAAGCGGGTGGATCAATGGATAGCTGCGCCAATATGTTTCCGCTGAGCCGCGCAACAATGGAAATGTTCAACGCCAATGTGTTTCCCGACGGAAAGAATATCGATCATGCATGGGCCAATCCGCTGCATAATGAAAACTTGCAGAAATTGCCGCCGGCTATTATCGCCACGGCTGGGTTTGACCCGATACGTGATCAGGGCAATGAATTTGCGGAAGCCCTCGGCGCGGTCGGTAATCAGGTGACGCATTATTGCTTTGGCGAATTGACACATAGTTTTTTGTGCATGTGCCGTGTCTCTAATGCAGCCGAGGCGGCGAGTATGCAACTGGCCCGCGACTTGGCGGCGCATTTGGGCAGATAGTTTCCCGCACTGCTTATGAGGGCGTATAATCGGCCAATGGCCGATACGCAAAACCTTTTGCCGCAATTTGATGCGTGGTTTCGCGCCCGCAACTGGCGGCCGCGCACCCATCAGACCGCTTTTTGGCAAGCCGCGCGTGCCGGTCATGACGCGCTGCTGATTGCCCCGACCGGTGGCGGTAAAACGCTGGCCGGTTTCATGCCCAGCCTTGAAGCTTTGGTCGAAAAAGGCGCAAGCGGCAAGCTGCACACTTTATATATGTCGCCCTTGAAAGCGCTGGCCGTTGATATTCAGCGCAATCTCATGCAGCCGGTCGAGGAATTGGCGTTGGACATTACGATTGAGACGCGCAGCGGCGACACGCCGCAAAATCGCAAAACCCGTCAAAAGCAAAATCCGCCCGATATTTTGCTGACCACGCCCGAGCAATTGGCGCTGATGCTGAGCTGGCCCGAAGCGGATGATTATTTTGCTGCGCTCGACACCATCATTATTGATGA
>CATDDF010000079.1 GCA_949498175.1 Alphaproteobacteria bacterium
ACCGCGATGCGATGGCGCAAATCATGCAGCTATAATCGATATCTTAATCTGGGGGGGATACGATGGAAAATTATCAAAAAAATCTTATCGGCCATGCATTGCTGGTGCTGATTATCGGCCTGTTGGCCGGATTTATACTGGCTTTCAGCCTGATTGGCGGGTTGGAAATCGTCCCGAGTATTTTTATGGGCATTCCAGTTTTCGGCACCACTGAAGGTTGGGTGCGCGCCCATTCGGGCGGCATTGTCAATGCGCTTTTAATGATTGCCGTAGCCTTTGCTTTGCCGCATTGCGGACTCGCAGCCGGGCGTTCGGCGCTTTATGCCAAAGGCATTGTTTTTGCCGGTTGGGCCAATACGATATTTTACTGGTTCGGCAATGCCTCCGCCAATCGCGCTCTGTCATTTTCAGACAATGCGCTTGGCGCCGCCAATATGCTTGGCACGATCGGTTATTTGGTGGCGGTGATTGCTGCTTTTGTGACGATTTATATTGCCGCTCAAATGGCACGCGGCTTTTTCGCACAAGATTAGCCGGCGCTTAGGGGCGGCGGCGAAACTGCCTACCGGCATCGAGAAAATCATAAACCTCGCCGCGTGAACGGCGCGCAACACCGCATCGCCGAGAGGCGCTGTCCAATGCCTCTTTACGGGCCAAGCCACGCAGACTGGCCAAGCGCCCGGTCGGGTCATGGGCAACAATATCGTCCCAATGAATATTCGATACTTTACCGGCCTCGCGCAAACGGGCAAAGGCCATGGCGATAATCTTTTCACTCATAAAGAACCTTAAAAACCAATATGGTCGAGTTTCAAGCAATTTAAATATGAATGCAGGTGGATTTTCGACAAACATTCTTGATAGGCTCATCGGGTGACAGAAATTTGCACTGCGCACGTTGTAATTAGGGTGACAGAGAAATAGGGCAGAAATAGGGGAAAATTATGGAAAAAGTATTGGTTACCGGCGCAACCGGCTTTATCGGCCTGCACTGCATTGCGCAACTTTTGCAACAGGGCTACAGCGTCACCGGCACGGTGCGCTCGCCAAACCGCATTGAAGAGGTCAAGCAAGCCATTTCTGAGCAGCAATTATCCACCGAGAATCTGTCTTTTGTCGAAGCCGATTTGACCAAAGATGAAGGCTGGGACAAAGCGGTTGCCGGTTGTGATTATGTGCTGCATGTCGCCTCGCCCTTTATTGTCGGTGTGCCCAAGCACGAAGATGAACTGATTATCCCCGCCGTTGAGGGCACGAGGAGAGTAATTGAAGCCGCCATAAATGAGGATGTCAAAAAAGTCGTTCAGACATCAAGCTGCGCCGCCATTATCGAGACCCATAATGGCAAAACCCATTTCACCGAAGATGACTGGACGGATGCATCGCACCCCAAAACGCCGGCCTATTATAAAAGCAAGACACTGGCTGAGCAGAAGGCTTGGGAGCTTATCGGCGCGCAATCAACTACAAAATTGGCGGTCATTAATCCGGCCGGTGTTTTCGGCCCGACATTGTCAGACGACATCGGCGTCGCCAACGAATTTGTCTTGCAAGTCATTGACGGTAAAGTGCCCGGCTGTCCGAAACTGCATCTCGGTTTTGTCGACGTACGCGATGTTGCTGCGGCGCATATTCTGGCCATGCAAAAGCCGGAAGCCGATGGCGAGCGCTTCATCATCAGTGAGAGAGAATATTGGTTCAGAGAGTTTTCCGCTGTTTTGAGAGCGGCCGGTTATGAAAAAGCACCGTCGCGCGAAATGCCGAATTGGCTGGTCAAATTTCTCGGTCTTTTTGACCCGGCAACCAAACAAATGTCACAAATGATCGGCAAGGAGAAAATCACCCCATCTGAAAAGGCAAAGAAATTGCTGGGATGGAAGCCCCGCCCTGCTGATGAAAGCCTTCGGGACACGGCCGCACAAATTGTCGAAAAAGGCATGGTGAAGCTGTAGTTTACCTCAAGCTTTATGATAGGCGGCGGTGCGGCGTTTAATCTCGGCGGCGACCAACCATAAACGGTCTTGCCCCCAGACCTCCAAATCGGCCTCGCCGTCGGGCCCGCTCAGCCGATAGCTCGGCACGCCCCACAGCCCCATGCCCTCAACCATGTCGTGCTGCGACAAGGCCACCATGTCTTTCCAATCATCGCGGCCAAGCCATTGTTCAGCTTCGGCCCAATCCATGCCGGCGCGCTCTACCGCCAGGCGCAAATTCTTCTTTTTGTGCAAAGCCAAATCATCGCGCCACGCCGCATCAAAAAGTGATTTCATCAGTGCTTCATCCTTGCCCTGCTCAAAGGCCAGCGGCAGCAGCGAATAGGCCTGCCGAGTCGGCTCGCCAATCGGCGTGTGAATCGGCCCAAAGCCGACGCCCAGCGTCTCTCCCTCGCGCTTGGTGTCGAAGAAAATATAATCGCCTTTTGCCGAGGTCGCAGCGACGCCGCGCATAATCATCGGCAGCACCGGCCGATGATTGAAGCCGATATGACAGGCGTTTTTCAATTCAATGGTTTTGTCGAAAATAATCGACGTATAGGGTGAATTGAGCGAGGGATAAAAATCTAATTCAAAGGCGCCGGCATCAACCCCGCCCGTATCGATTTCGGGCCGCGTGACCAAATAATCACCACTGCCGCCGGCCGATAAATCGCGCAAACGCTGTTCCAAATAAAACAGCCGGTCAACGCCCCAATACCATTCACCGGCATAGTAGAACATGGCCCCCGAATAATGATTGAGTGCCTTGAGATGCCGTGATCCGGCGGCGCGCGCAGCTGTGCCGTCGCCAC
>CATDDF010000080.1 GCA_949498175.1 Alphaproteobacteria bacterium
CGCACATTCTCCGTATTTTTGGCCTTGCATTATCGTTGGGTGGTCAATTTTGTTGAAGCGCCTGATACCAGCTTCGAAAACACTATGGAAGTATCACCGACCGTTTTCTTCGGCGTGCCGCGCATGTGGGAGAAAATGTATTCCGGTGTCGTCATCAAAATCAAAGAGGCGATTTGGCTCGGCCGCTTTGCCTATGATTGGGCTGTCAGTGTCGGCGAGCGTTATGAAGAGGCGCGCGAAGAAAACGGCCCATCGGCAGTTTTGCGCGGTCAACGCTGGCTGGCTGAAAAGCTGGTATTTCATAATTTAAAAGTGATGCTCGGTCTTGACCGTGCGCGCATCATGTTTACCGGTGCTGCGCCTGTATCGCCCGACCTTATTCGCTGGTATCGCGCCATCGGGCTCGACCTTTATGAACTTTACGGACAGACCGAATGTTCGGGCATTACATCGTCCAATCGCGACGGCGCCAACCGCCTCGGCTCTATCGGCCAGGCCGTTCCTCATGTAGAGATGAAAATTGCTGAGGACGGTGAAATTCTCTATCGAGGCCCGCATATTTTCAAAGGCTATCTCAACCAGCCGGAAAAAACCGCCGAGACGGTGATTGACGGTTGGCTGCATTCGGGTGATGTCGGTTCGGTGGATAATGAGGGCTATTATAAAATCACCGATCGCAAAAAAGACATCATCATTACGGCCGGTGGTAAAAACATCACGCCGAGCGAGATTGAGAACCAGCTCAAATTTTCGCCCTATATTTCCGATGCGGTGATTATCGGCGACAAGCGGAAATATCTCACTTGCTTGGTGATGATTGACCATGAAAACGTGCTGCAATATGCGCAGGATTTGAACGTGCCGTTTACCGATTATGCAAGCCTGTGCGCGCGCGAAGAGGTGGTCGGCCTGATTAATGAAGAGGTCGAAAAGGTCAATCAAAACTTTGCGCGGGTTGAAACTGTCAAGAAGTTCTCCATAATCGACCAGGAATTGACAGCCGATGATGAGGAATTGACGGCGACGATGAAATTGAAGCGGTCGAAAGTGGCTGAGACTTATAAGGAATTGATCGACGCCATGTATTAGACGCGCCGTTTGCGCATGGTGGATTTTGGGAGGCAAAAATGACTACTGGACTTTTTAAACATATGATTGCTGCTGCAGCGCTGGTCGGTTTGACATTGTCACCGGCGCAAGCCGGGCAGGGGGTCAGCGATGACGAGATTGTTATCGGTGCGCATACGGCGCTGAGCGGCCCGGCCGCCTTTTGGGGTGTGGATTCAACCAAGCTGGCGCGCATGATGTTTGAGGAAGTGAATGCCAAGGGCGGCATTCATGGCCGCAAAATCCGTTACATTGTCGAAGATACGCAATATCAAGTGCCGCTGGCCGTGAAGGCTGTCAACAAGCTGCTCAATCGCGACAAGATTTTTGCCATGCATTTGGCGCTCGGCACCGGCCACAATAATGCCGTATTCAAGCGGCAATTCGCCAAAAACGTGCCCAATCTTTTCCCGCTGACAGGCGCGGTATCTATGGGGCTGCCGTTCCACAAACTGAAATTCCAATCGCTCTCGACCTATCGCCAGCAAGCGCGTGCGAGTATTCGTTATTTCAATAAGGTCAAAGGGCACACGCGCATCTGCACCTTTGCGCAGGACACGGATTATGGGCAGGAAATTATCGACGCGGTTGATGCCGAGGTTGCGGCTTCAGGGCTTGAACTTGTTGCTGCGACCAAACATAAGCCCACCGAAACCGAATTTATCGGTTCCATGACCAAGTTGAAAAATGCCAATTGCGATTTGATTGTCTTCGGCACGATTATCGGCGATGCCGTTCGCGGTTATTCGACGGCCCGCAAGCTGGGCATTACGGCTGATATTGTCGCCAATGTCGCTTCGAGCGGCCGCATTGTTGCGGCTGCCAAAAACAATGCGACAGAGGGTTTTTATGTGGCAACCTCCTCACGCGCGGTTTATCGCGACAGCAATCCGACACCGGTGCAATTGGATTTGATAGAACGCTTCAATAAGCGTTACGGACACGACCCCGGCGGGGCGATGATTTATGCGCATATGCAAACCAAGCTGCTGTTGAAAGCGCTGCAAGATGCAGGCCGTGACCTAACCGTGGACAGCTTTGTTGCTGCCATGGAGAATATCAAAGATTTTGATGACGGCATTGGCACACCACGGCACAGCTATTCATCGACCAGCCATGTCGGCACGGATGGCGTTTTGTTGGATGTGGTGAAGGGCGGCAAATTCGTTCCCGTCGCCGACAATATTCACAAAATGTAAAACGAATGGGCATGGCGTTAACCCGCCATGGCCATCGTGTGCGACGCAAACTGTGCACGATTGCTAGAGAGCCAGCGTAAAGCCACCATTAACCGGATAGGTTTGACCCGAAATCCATTCGCTGGCATCGGAGGCGAGATATAAGGCCATATTGGCAATATCAGTCGGCTCACCGGGGCGGCGGACAATATATTTCGACATGGTACCTTTCATCCGCTCTGGGTCTTCCAACCAAGCTTGCGTGGCAGGTGTGTTGGTCAGAGAGATGACGATATTATTGGCGGTGATTTGATGCCGCCCCATAGTGCGCGCCACGCTGCGCATAAAACCGGCGGCACCGGCTTTCGCGCCGCTGTAAATCTCCATGCCCAAATCGCCATAGCGGCTGGCATCTGAAATAATGCTGATAATGCGGCCCGGCGCTTGGCGCTTCATCATCCCGGGCAGCACCGCACCGACACAATTAATGACGCCGTAAAAATTAACGCCAATCGTGCGGTCCCAAATTTCCTTATCGGTTTCCCAAAACGGCTTTCGCTGTTCGGGAATGGGCTCGGCACCGGCATTGCCGGCATTATTGACCAACACGCCGATCGTGCCCAATGCCTCTTCGGTTTTGGCAACCATAGCTTCCACGCTGGCGCGGTCGCTGACATCGGCTTGCACGGCAATGGCCTTGCCGCCGGCGCTGTTAATCTCATCGGCCACGGCTTCGGCGCGCTCAATAAAATAATCATTCACCGCAACGCCGCCGGAATTGCTTGCACTTGCCAAATGCCTGGCAATTTGTGCGCCGACACCTTGTCCCGCACCGGTGACCAAGCTGACGCGTCCACCCATATCCAAAATGTCACTCATGCTATGTCCTTTATGTTCTGTTTTAGCCGTTCAGTTCAAATTTAATCGGCACGGAGAAGGGGCCTGAGACAAAGCTTGCACCGACACGTTTGGCCGGGCCGGTCATTTCAACCGATTTCAGGCGGGGCAATAATTCTTCCCAGAAAATACGCATTTCCAGCCGTGCCAAATGCTGGCCGAGGCATACATGCGGCCCATAGCCCAGTGCCATATGGCGGTTCGGTTTGCGGGTAATATCAAATGCGAACGGATTTTTATAAACATCTTCATCGCGGCTGGCGCTGGCAAAGTTTGACATTAACCAATCGTCTTTTTTGATATCAATGCCTCGAATTTGTGTATCGCGCGTGGCGCTGCGCATAAAATGCTTGACCGGGCTTTCCCAGCGAATGCTTTCTTCAACAAACCCCGGAATGAGCGATGGGTCGTTTTGTAAGCGCTTTAACAGCTCGGCTTGTTCGCACAGGGCAATCATGCCGGCAGACGTAGAATTGGATGTGGTGTCATGACCGGCTGTGGCGGTGATGGCGTAATAGCCAAATGTTTCAACCTCCCCCAAAGGTTCGTCGTTGATTGTGCCGTTGGACAGCAGACTTGCCAAATCATCCTTCGGGTCCTTTCGTCGGCTTTCGGTCAAAGCTGAAAAATAGCCAAACGCTTCCATTGCAATTTCGGAGATGGCTTGTTGTTGTTCCTCCGGCGTTGCATAGCTGCGGCCCGTGGCATTGGCTTCCGCATCGCTGCTGCCGAAAACCTCCTGGGTGAAGCGCAGCATGAGTTCTTCCGCCTCATCTTCAACCCCCAACACATCCATAATGACGCGCAACGGATAGAGCAGAGCAATATCGCGCGCGAAATCACATTCACCGCCCGTGGCCATAATGGAATCGAGCGTTTGCTGCATGCGGTTTCTAATGCGTGGCTCTAAATTACGAAGCGAGCGCGGACCAAACCATGAGGCCGTCAAGTCGCGATAAGCCTTATGCTTTTCGCCGTCCATTTGCACGAGTGTCAAAAAACGATGCGGCGAACCGACTTCTTCAATGGTCAAGCGATTGGTTTCGCTATCGACCAACACGGTCGGCTGATCGCCGGCGTGAAATGTTTCATTATCGGCTTCGACGGCTTGCACATCTTCAAATTTTGAGATGAACCAGAAAGGCTCAAAGCCCCTCGGTTTGGCCAGCGCGACAGGCGCGGTTTGCCGCAATTCGGTGAACACGGCATGAATTTTTTCGAAATCCTTATAGCTGGCCGGATTGACGATTGCCTCGGCCAATTCTTTTTTCATTTCCATAATGACGCCCTCCCAAGCGATTACAGCTTACGCACATGTCGCGCCGGGCGTTACCTCCGATACCGCCCTAAACATATCCTTAGTCTGTCAGAAAAATTATTGCTTGGGCAACAGACTTTTCGTGAAGCTTTCTTTTGAATGCTTGGCACGGCGCGGCAAGCAGGGTTAAGCTGCAAATAAATTGGGAGGGTGTTGTGTCACAGCAAAATGAGTTTAAGCGCGGCTGGGCTGTTCTGCTCGGTGCTTTTATCGGTTCCGGCGTCGGTCTGGCTTCTATGGTCTATTATTCCACCGGCATATGGATTCGCCCATGGCAAGAAGAGTTTGGTTGGACGCGCGCCGAAATCGGTTTCCAGCAATCCATATCCGTCGTGGTGATGATGCTTCTCGCGCCTCTGGTCGGGCGGTTGATTGACCGCTACGGCTTGCGCCGTGTCACTGCTTTATGCCTGCTCGGCTACGGTTTGTTTCTTGCCATATTCCCGTTTATGAGCGGCGCGCTTTTGGTGCTTTACGCGCTCAGCTTCGGTTATGCGGTTTTCGGCGTTGGCACGACCGGCATTGCCTTTACCCGCGCGGTCAACGCGTTTTTCATCAAAAATCGCGGGCTGGCTTTGGGCATTTGCCTCACCTCGACCGGCGTTATGGCCTTCGCCATGCCGCGTTATATGACACCTTATGTTGCCGAGCATGGATGGCGTGCCGGTTTTTGGGTGATGTTTGCCATTGTCATGGTCAGCGTGCCGATTGTTTATTTTCTGTTGCGCGATGCGCCGGAACAAGAAGACGGCGCGCCCGAAACGGCGCAGAGCGGTCTGACGTTCAACGAAGCCATTCGCACGGTTACCTTTTGGAAAGTGGCGAGTATTTTCTTGCTCATTTCGACTGCTATTTTGGGTTTGATACCGGCCTTTATTCCGCTTTTGCAAGATGCCGGGCTGAATGCCAAACAAGCCGGTCAAATGGGTGCGGTGCTTGGCCTGTCTGTCATGGTGGCGCGGCTGTTTATCGGCTTCATTATTGACCGCATTTTTGCCCCTTATGTTGCCGCTGTGGCGTTTAGCTGTGTCGCTTTGGGCTGCCTGGCACTTGGGCTGGGCGGTATTGAATATGCCATGGTCGCGGCCATTGCGCTGGGTTTTGCGGTGGGCGCAGAGGTTGACCTTATCGGCTATTTTACCGCGCGCTATTTCGGCATGGCCCATTATGGCGCGATTTACGGGCTACAATATTCAATTTTCATTTTCGGCGCGGCCATCGGCCCGGTTTATACTGGTTATATTTGGGATGTGACGGGCAATTATGATTTGGCGTTGATTATCGCGGCTGCCCTGATGTTGCCTGTTATCGTGATTGCCCTGACCTTGCCGCGTTTTGAAAACGAGTAGTGCAAGTGCTGAGCAATATGCTTGCACGGACCAAAAAGCTGCGCTTAACTATTTAGAATGATGGTTGGGAGGCTCTCATGGATTTCAAATTATTGATTAATGGTGCGTTGGTTGATGGTGCGGCTAGCATGCCGGTTCTCAATCCGGCCACCGAAGAAGTGCTGGCTGATTGCCCGACGGCTTCAGAAGCGCAATTGAACGAAGCGGTTGATGCGGCACAGGCCGCTTTCAAAAGCTGGAAAAACACCTCAATTGATGAGCGGCGCGCCAAATTGGGCGAAATTGCCGATATTATCGATGCGAATAGCGAAGAGCTGGCGCGCACTCTGACGCAAGAACAGGGTAAACCGCTGGCCGATGCAATGGGCGAAGTTGCGGGCGCTGCCCTTTTCTTCCGCTATTTCCAGTCCCTCGATTTGCCGGTTGAAGTGCTGGAAGATAGCGATACGCAGCGGGTTGAGATACACCGTAATCCGCTCGGTGTGGTCGGTGCTATTATTCCGTGGAATTTCCCGATTATTTTGTTGGCCTTCAAATTACCCGCGGCGCTTTTGGCCGGTAATACCATTATTGTTAAACCGGCCCCGACAACGCCATTATCGGCCCTGCATCTGGCTTCGCTGATTGCCGATGTTTTGCCGGCCGGTGTCGTCAATATCATTGCCGACAATAATGACCTCGGCGACAAAATCACCACCCATAAGGGCATCAGCAAAATTTCGTTTACCGGTTCTACCGCAACCGGCGCGCGCGTTATGGCTTCTGCCGCCAGCACGCTGAAACGTATTACGCTGGAATTGGGCGGCAATGATGCGGGTATCATTATGGATGATGTAGACGTCGAAGCAGTCGCGCCGCAAATCTTTCAAGGCGCGTTCGGCAATAACGGCCAAATTTGCATCGCCATGAAGCGCGTTTATGCTCATGCGTCGATTTACGACAAGCTGGTCGATCAGCTTGCCAAATTGGCTGAGGAGGCAATCGTCGGCAATGGTCTGGAGCAGGGCACTCAGCTTGGTCCGATGCAGAACAAAATGCAGTTCGATAAGGTCAAAGACTATATTGAAGACGGTCGCGCCAATGGAACTATTGTTGCCGGTGGTGAAGTGCCGGAAGGCAAGGGCTACTTCATTCCGCCGACCATTGTGCGCGATATTGACGATGACAGCCGCCTGGTAAGTGAAGAACAATTCGGCCCGGTTCTGCCGGTCATTAAATATGATGATATCGATGATGTGATTGAGCGGGCGAATAATTCCGACTACGGCTTGGGCGGTTCGGTTTGGTCGTCGGATATTGACCGCGCTTATGAAGTAGCAAAAAAAGTCGATAGCGGCACAATTTGGGTCAATAAACACGCCGACTTGCCACCACACGTGCCGTTTGGCGGCATCAAAACATCCGGCATTGGCACGGAGCTCGGCGCGGACGGGTTGAATGAGTTCACCCAGCGCAAGGTGATTAACGTCGCCAAAGGCTAAGTAAAGCGTTTGAAATGTGAAAAGGCACCAAAGGGTGCCTTTTCGTTTCCGCTTTGGCGGATATTCGGGGGATATGATGCAAAGACGCGATTTTCTCGCCGGGGCCAGTGCATTGGCTCTTTCTACCGCCATAAAGCCGGCTTATGCGGCGATGGACGAGTTTGTTGCCTATGATGGCATGGGACAAGCCGAGCTTGTGCGCAGTGGCCGAGTGTCTTCTCTTGAATTGGTAGAAGCAGCCATTAAACGCATTGAGCGGCTTAATCCGGCGCTGAATGCCGTGGTTCATAAAATGTATGACCAAGGACGGGAAGCGGCAAAAGGTGATTTGCCGGATGGGCCGTTTAAGGGCGTGCCTTATTTGATAAAAGATTTGTCGGAGCTTGAAGGCGAGCCGCTGACTTTCGGGTCAAAACTTTTTGAGCACAATGTCTCGGATTCCGACAATGGCAGCGTTGTGCGCGCCAAACAAGCGGGTCTCGTCATTATCGGTAAAACCAACACGCCGGAATTCGGCTTCGTCTCAACCACGGAAAGTCAATTATTGGGAGCAGCGCGCAATCCGTATAATGCGGCCTATCATACGGGTGGCAGTTCCGGTGGTGCCGGCGCGGCAGTGGCCGCCGGCATGGTGCCTTTTGCACATGCTTCAGATGGTGGCGGGTCAATCCGTATTCCCGCCTCCGTCAATGGTTTGGTCGGTTTGAAACCAACGCGCCAACGCCTGTTTATGAACACACCGCCCTATAGCGAAGCAGATATCAGCACGCGGCTTGCCGTTTCGCGTTCCGTGCGCGATACGGCGCAGATATTGAATGTTTCGGAGAAAAAAGGCAGTGATGCCAATTATCCGCCGACCGGTTTCATTTCCGGACCGGCTAAAAAGCGGCTGAAAATTGCCATGCACACCAAAGCCTTTGATGGTCGAGAGCCGCATATCGATGTCAAACGGTCAACAGAGCGAGCGGCCAAGCTGTGTGCCGATTTGGGGCATAAGGTTGAGTTGGTTGACATGAAAGTTGTCGGCTCTGAGTTTATTGATCAATTTATGAATGTTTGGTCATCCGTGGCTTATGAATTGGTCAATAATGCCCGCCTCATCGGCCTGATGCAGGGACGGTGGGTAAATCCCGAAGAAGTGCTGGAACCGTTTTCGCATGGCTTGGCTGAGCTTTATGCAGGACGTAAGGCGAAAAACCCCAATATTGATGCAGATGCGTTGGCTTATGTGAAATCCGTGGAAGCGGGATATCGCAGTTTTTTTGAAGATTATGACGTTATTCTATCGCCGACCCTGTTCAAACCGCCCTTATTGCTTGGCGAGCAGGGCAGCGATAAGAGCTATGACGAGATTTACGCCTCGGTTATGGATTATGTCACCTATACGGCGCAATATAACGCATCGGGCAATCCGGCAATCAGTTTGCCGCTCTATACCAGTCGTGACGGCTTGCCCATTGGCACGCAATTTGCCGCCGCGCATGGCGAAGAGGCCATATTGCTGCATCTGGCTTATGAGTTGGAAGAAGCCTTGCCATGGAAAAACCGGTGGCCGGAAATATCGGCAAAAAAATTGAGTTGAGCCTTTAGCTTATCTGCAAAGCGGGCGTTGAAGAAATTCCACAAACGCTCCTAGGCGACTTAACCCCCCCTGATTTCGCCTGATTTTCAACAGATCTGCATGCTTGACTTTAGGCTGTCATAATAATTTATCTTCCGTTAGGGAAAAACACGGCGTAGGATTTAGTCAGTCACAGGAGTTTGGGTTATGCGTAAAGTCATTCTTATCAGTTTCTTTTCAATTGCTTTGGCAGCTTGCAGCGGCGGTGGTGGCGGCGGCGGCGATAGCAGCAGCAGTGGCGGTGGTGCGACGCAGGGGTTATCAACTCCGGGTAGTTTGTCGGTCATCCCCTCGGCCAGTGAATAATCAGTCTTTTTGGAGGGTTGCGTTATGAAAAAAATACTTACCATTGCTACAGGTTTATTCGCCGTTACTTTATCACCCCTTTGGGCTCAAAATTATAATGATGCCGGCACGGAATATAGCACCGCCAAAACAGAGACGTGGACTGAAGATGAAGCCAATGAACTTGTCCATTATCCCAGCGCATTTGCGTGTCTCATCAAAAATTCGCGCGGCGATGTAATCCCCAACGGCAATTGGGAAGGGCTTTTAGATGAGGCTGCCTGCGGGCTAGATAATACGGATGTAGACCAAGCGGGCGTGCAATATGGGCGAGGCATTTTCTCTTCGTCGCGCGCTTCCAACAGTTCGCCGCAAAATGTGACCGTCTGGTTTGAGTCCCTAAGCGGTCTCAAGTTTCTAGCCGATACAAGCGTTTCATCTGCGCCGACCGATGCAAACCCCGTCGGTGAATGGACCTTTTCCTTTTACCAGGCCGGCTTGGACGGTACTGTCGCTCCGGCCGACAGTACCGATTATGGTTATGTCGAGGTTGCTGAAAATAATGGCGCGGTCACCATTACGACGGCCAATCTCTATAATGAGGGGTATGGCGATGAAGAAGACGCTGCCATTGTCAAATATAATGCCGATGGCACGGTATCATTTGTCGGCTTTAGAATAGAAGAAGATTACGAGGAAGCCGTCGCCGGAAAGGCCAGTGACGATTATTATTATCGGGTAAAATTCCAAGGCGACGGTGTGGATGTTGCCGGCCTTCGCAGTGGCAGCGCGTCAGCGCTCACTGCTCTGCTCAATATTGCTGATCCTCCAGATGCCTGCTTTGCGCGGGAAAATCCTTGGAAGAGTGTCAATCGTTATGAATTGTTTACCGAGAGCGGCGCGCGCGTAAATTTGGATGGCGGCTTTGGTTTTATAACCGGTTCATCAGGTCAGGGCACACGCGGTTATGTCGGCAATTGGGGCGTCTGGATGGAAGATAGAGAAAACAGTCCGTTTACTCCAAGCTCAACCAGCCTTGATATTCGGGCTGAAATTCCCGGTGAAAACGGGGTGCGTCTGCGATCGTTGGAATGGGCGCCCGGCAAATTATATAAACTTAACACGGTGGTTGAGGACTTGGCCGATGGGACCGTTTTCCGAACTTGGGCAGAAATTTCTCCGGGAAATTGGGGGGAAGTAGAGGCCACTTATGACGCCACTGCCGATGAGTTCATTTTGACAGATGAAGGTTCACCGGTTGGAATACTGGACGCAGCAGCAGCAGCGAGTGCCCCTTGGCGGGTGCGATTCTGGTCGCCTGAAAAACGCACGGAAGTGATGTGGAACTACGCCGGCGCCGATTCCGCCGAAAAGGACAAAATCATATTTGACCTTAGAACGAAAATGTCAAAAAACGCCGACATATTGGAAAACGGAATAGCCCTTGCATCGCGCTATAACGGTGCGCCAAAAGCGGCTCTTCCCATTTCTGTAGCTAACAGTTCGCGTGAAAATTACTCGACCGGAACCGCTGGTGACTCCTACTTCTTTTCAGGGCTGAACCCCGGCACCAATATAGAACCGAGAACCTTATATATTGACAGTGATGGTGTGAGCGGCCTGACTGCTGATGACAAGCCCGTGCGGTTCGACTTTTTGGCCACACACTCGGTTGCCGGTCAAGCCTATCAGAGTTACTCGGATAGCTTCGATTCGGGTGAATATACCGGACAATGGCCATATAGCAGCTTTGAGCTTTATGACCCTAATGACAGTGATTGTGCAGACCCGTCCTCCTCGGATTGTGACCGCTATGAATGGTCATTCGGAGCCATGCGCTGGGACCACTCCATCATCGCCACCGAAAACGACACTTTGGTAAATATTGATGAGCCGATTCAATTCGAATATACGCATGCTGCAGCCAATGAACGCAATGGTAATCAAATTTTTGAATATGTTACGAATGATGATTACAATCCGGCGGCGCATACATTCAACAACTCAAAATTTGTGGTAGACAACACCACTTTTGCCAATCGGGTTTTTTATCTTGAATTTGACGGCACCAATTTGCACGGGCTACCCAATGTTGTTATCGGTAATGATGATTATGGCCATTGGGTATCGCTTATCAATTTGCTGGACGGCACACAGCTCACTGCAACAGACAGCGGCGGCACGACGTATCGGGTGAAGGCGGTTGAGGTTAGCGAGACGCTTAATGAAGTGAGCTACGACATATGCGAGAATGAGGGGATTACTTTCGAGGACCCATCAGGACTTGGTATCGGCCTTGGGGATGTTCCGGAGACGTCGCAAGAGAATATTCCGACATCGCTTTGGAGTGATAAACCGGATGAAAGCACGCTTTTATGCACCGTCACGCATGGAGATGCGACGGATTGCACCGAATAGTCTACTAAAAGCCCGGCCCTGTGCCGGGCTTTTTATGGCGTCACCCTAATTGCGGCAGCCATATAAGCCGACCACCGGAATCACGGTTTCGCGTCCCGATGTTTCTGCCAGAACAATACGGCCAGTCGGCACAGCAATGCCTTTCAGCACATTGCGCCCTTCCTCGACAAGAAGCGACACCTCCATTTTGAGGCCGTCAACGTCAAAAACCTGTTCGGCAAAAAACCCATCTATGATTTGTCGGTCACTGGCGATGCGTGATATGGAACTGCCCGGTCGAAATGGGATAATCACCTTTTTGGTGCCGGTATTTTGAAAAAATTGTAGCGGTTTCCCTTCGCTTTGCCCCCAAAGAAACAGCCCGCATTGCCCTGTGTCGAGATTTTGCGGGCCGAGGCGGCTTTGGGTCACGCTCAGCGGGTCAAAATCCTTTTCTGAAACTGTCGGTGCATTGGCGCAAGCACTCAAAAAACCGGCGGCCAACAGGCTGATGGATAAATGTCGCATCACAATAATCCTCTTAACTTGGCGCGCCATTGGCCGTTTTGCTTCTTGAACCCGGCCTGCCGTAAAGCGGCGCGCGCATTGCGGCTTTCGGTTAGCCTATCATCAAGCGTCAGGTCAATCTCGGCATCATAATTGCGCCCGTTAATATCACCGCGTATGACCGCGACCAAACCATTATCTACCGGATTGAGAAGGAAAGCGATGCGCCCGCGTTCACAATTTGCACTGCCTTCCCAACGCGTGCCTTGTGGCACTATCAGTGCCAAAGCGGCAATATTGACCTGCATTGTTACCGCAATGTCACCGGTGACGCATTGCCCATCATAGGTCAACGCCAATTCGGAAGCGGAAATGCCGATGCGCGGATTGAATTCGGTCTGACTGAGTTGCAAAGGGTAATTCACCTCTGCCGATAATGCTTGCAGTTTAATGCGCGCGCCGTCCAAGCCGTAAAGACGACCTTCAACCCGAGCCATGCCGCCGCTCAAGGAAAATGCTCCAACCGTTCCATCGGTCAATAAGTCAAGCGGCGTAAAACTGTATGTGCCGCTTTGAAATCGCATATTTCGGAACTCAATGGCCTGAAACCGTCCGTCCCAAATTGTGCCTGATGCACCTTTAATATTGATACCGGCTTGCGCGGTATAGGGGAGAACAAGCGCGGCAGGCAAGCGCGCCAAACTCGCGGCCATGAAAACGATGATAAATAGGGCGAGCAAAACACTTTCCGCGCGCGCCCAAGCGATGAGCGATGCAGGCCTCATTATAAACCGCCTGCAAAACGAATATCGGCGTTGAGCCGTGAGCCTTGAGCCGATTTGCTTATGGACAGGGCTCTGACCGACACGGCTTTTTTGTTTTCCACTTCATTCAGCCAAGCAAATAAGGCGGCGGCCGGCACATTGCTGACGGCGACGCGAAAACCCGGATTGAGCGGTTCAATTTGCTCCACCGCTATACCTTGCGCGCGCGCCGCCTCAATAATACGCACACGCGGTGGCTTTTGCGTATCGGCTTGCGTCGGCGCACCGGCCTCCAGCTGGCTCAACAAAACCTCAATGCGCGTCATGCGGTCTGCAGCATTGGCAAAATCGCGGGCGGCGGCTTGCTGATAGGCCGCTACGGGGCGTAGCAGCGCAACATATAGGGCAAAAAGGCCGAGGGCGCTGAGCATTAAGACAAACGCCGTTTGCTCGCGCCGGGTCATACGCCGCCACAGTCGCTCAAATTGATTTCTGATGCTTGCCGTCGCGTCCATCATCTTGCTCCCGTGCGACGGGTCAAGCCCAAATTAAAGCGACCGATCACCAGATTCTCGTCCTGTTCGCTTGTGCCTTCAGTGACCCGAAAACCGGCCTGCATAAGCCGCAAACGACCCGCTTCAAGCGCGCTGAAATCAGTCGTGGAGACGGTAACTTCAAGTCCTTGCGCGCGCTCAGCGTCAAACTCGATCTCTTCCAAGCGCATATTGGGTAATGCGGCCAGCGTTGCCATGAGCCGCGTCGTTTGCCCGCTAAATGAGGCACTGCCGCTCATGCCGAGCTTATTGCGCAATTGCGCTTCCAAATTGACAAAGCGCCGCGTGTCGGGAAACAATTTCATAAAACGCGCTTCGGCTTGCGCTTCCATATTGGCGCGGTGGCGCTCGCTGTTAAAGGCATCAAGCAATCCGGCGCCGAGCCAGACCAGCAGTGCCGCCGCCATCAAAATGAGCGGGCGTCGCCAATTCTGTACCAGAGCGCCAAGCGGCAATTGCGCGCCATAGCGACCAATGGCAAATCCGGCCTCTTGGGTCGGTAGCGCATCGGCGCGGCCTGGATGGGTTTTACTATCGTTCAGTAGGCTGGCGGCAAGATGTTTTGGCAAACGAAAACCGCTACCATCTGCGCGCCGCGCGAGAATGTCATTGCCATCTTCCAGCACGGCAATACCGTCGGAAGGTTTCCCGACTGTCATATAGTCCGGCCATATACCCAATAATTCGAGATTACGCGCGCGCGCTTCATCCATTAAATCATCCAGCGTATCGCGAGAACAGGCGAATACGATATGCTGCCCGTCTTGGGCGGGGCTATGGCAAAACACCATATCGCTGCTATCGGCGGTAAGATAATCGGACATGATATGCGGCAGGGCGCGCTCCAGCTTAGACGGCGGTAAGGCGGGTAAGGTCAGGCAAAAGCTTGACACATGGCGTCCCGGCAAAAGCCCTAACGCCTGTTTTTCGCTATCGCCCAGATTTATAAATCGTTCAACCATGCCACTCACAAATTACATGTCGCCGAAATGACGGCTGATAATAGTGTAGGTGCCATTGGGATAAAAGTGTATGTCCGATTTCATGCGGTTTTTAACCCCTGCCAATTCTACGTCTATCATCACATTCAAACGCCGCGGATAAGTGGCAAAAAATGATTTTCTGACTCCCGCCAAGTCGCGATAGGCCAAGGCAGGATGCTCCCAAAACCGCGTCATATCGGTGAAGCCTTGCTTCGGTCGGTCGGCAATCAGACCGCGCATTTCGTTTTCGTTGACTGTCGGCCCCAACAAAGCCGCCAAAAGCGGGGCGTGGCGTTCCGACAATGTGTTAATATTGATAAAGCTGTTCAAGACAACCGCATCAGCGCAAATTAACTCACCCAATTGCTTCATCAGCTGTGGCGTGACATCGCGCACCAACCGCATCTCCCAAACACTGCTCATCGGTGCATTGGGGGCTTGATAGGCGGGCGCGCGGTCGGCATAAAAATCGCTCTCTGCACCGAGTGGCAATGGTTTGGCATCACTATCTTGCCAATCGGCCAATGCTGAGCTTATCGCCAAAGCGGCTTGCGACCCCAACCCATATGCGCGCAAGAGGCGGGAAAATTGCTCAACGGCTGCCATATTGGCCGTCCAGCCTTTGGCATAACTGCCCGAAACAAGGCCGGCCAGATTGAAGCAATTAGTGGCATCACGTAATTCACCGACCAATTGCGCCCCATCAAGGTTTTGTTGAAAACGGTTTTTCCCCTCGCTTATCAAAATTTGTAATGGCATGCGGTCCCGCACCAATTGGCGGCCCACATTAATCGCCAGCATTTCCGCGCCCAAGGCATAATGGTGAGATTGTGATTCATGGGTTTTCGCGCCGCTCAATGCAATCAGCCGTGATAGGCTCTCGAAAGAGAAAACCGCCATGCTGCTCATTACGGCAATAATGCCTAAGACCAGCACCAGAGCGGCGCCCTTTTCGCTATCATTGCGGCGCGCCATCAATAAATCCCCTCGGGCAGGCGAAACACATGCACGTAATGTTGCCATGCCAGCTTAACCAAGGGTGGTAAATCGCTGCGCTGGCCGTAAAACCGGCCATTGGCATGGCCGACAAACCAGCTCTCTTGCCATTCCCTACCATTGTGAAAGCGTGCTTCAATTTCGCCAATCTCGGTAATCAAAACAAATTCACGCATAGGCGTGTCAATAGCGGCATCGGGATAGGCAAAGCTGCGGCGCACCAAATGCCCTTCTGAGAGGCAATAGGCGACCGACTCAATATCTGCTTTGCGCGCATCATATTGCGCCGCTACAGCAGCGCGGCGGGCAAAGCGCAAAAAACACGCCTTGTTGTCATCGCCCTCAAAAGCTGCCGCTTCGCTGGTCAGGCCGTGCGGTCTTAAAACAGCGTGTGACAAATCTTCGGCCAAAAGACTGCGCGCATGCATCATATTGGTCAACTTGTCCAGACGCTTTTGCTGACCGTCACCGCTGGTCAAGAAATTTGAGAAAATCAATACTGAAGCCGTGCTGACCATTGCAAGCAGTGCCAGCGCGACCATCGTTTCGACCAACGAAAACCCGGCCTCATTTTTGCTTGCTCCCATCATTTTTGCGCCCGCTGAAAGCCCACCAGCGAGGCCAATGTTCCGCTCTTGCCGCGTCGTGCGACGTTGACGGTTATTTTAACCAACTCTGTATCGGCACCGTTGCGGCGCTCGAGCTGGCGTCGGATTCGATAGGAAAAATCCAGCGCGCCCTGTTTTTGTGTGCCGCGTTTTGTGCCCTTGGTTTCGGTTTCAAAAGCGGTGGCTTCATTGAGCAAATTTTCGGCCACCATGCCGGCCAAAACGCGTTCTTCCAGTCGTGCCGCATTACGCATGGCATCACCTTGTGACAGTAAAAGCGGGATGACGACCAAAGAGAGAAGCGATACGGCGACCATTAGCTCAAGCAGGGAAAAGCCCGCTTGCGCATTGAACTGTCGCTTATCCGGCATTATTGCTGCTGCAGCCAGTTGCCGATATCGGCATCCTCGCCTTCGCCACCCAGCCGCCCGTCGGCCCCGAACGACATGACATCAAAAACGCCGTTCTCGCCCGGTATTAGATAGACATAATCATTGCCCCACGGGTCTTTTGGCAGCGCCTTAATATAGCCTGGTGTCGCACCATCAGGCAGCAAAGCCTCCAGTCCGTCATCCATGCTTGGATAACGCAGATTTTCCAGTCGGAACATTTCTATCGCCTGCGCTAAAATGGCGACATCGGCGCGCGCTTTTTCACTCATGGCGCGGTCTTGACTGGGCAGCACGTTGAGCGCGACTACCGAGGTGAGGAGCCCGATAATGACAATAACCACCATTAATTCGATGAAGGAAAAACCGTTTTCAGCCTGTTTACGCATAACCGACCCTAACTCAAAATCAGCGAATTCAACTGCATGATTGGTAGCATGATTGCCATGACGATTAAACCGACCAGCAAGCCCATTATCACCACAATCACCGGCTCCAAAAGATTGAGCATGGATTGAGTCCAGCCTTCTATTTCCTGCTCCAGATAATCTGCAGTTTTCATCAACAAATGCGCCAAGGTTCCGGATTTTTCGCCTATGCCAACCATATAAATCAACAGTGGCGAAAACACCTCACTGGTACGAAAAGCGCGGGCCAAGGCGCGGCCTTCATACACATCACTGTAAATTTCATCAACCGCTTGCCTGAGGCGCAGATTGGTTTGCGTTTCGCGGGCCGCATTAAGTGCCTCCAATGCCGGACTGCCGCCTTCAATCAATGTGCCGAGCGTGCGCGCCAGCCTTGCACTATTGACGGTCTGAATAAATTTCCCGAGCACGGGCAAGGACAAAAGGCGACTGTCGAGCCGCAAACGGCACGCCTCATCCCGCCAGCGTTGGCGTAAGAGAAAAATTCCGCCGAGCAAAAGCACGGCCAATACTGGCCCATAACTCGTCAGCATATCCGACAATCCAAGCACCAGCCGCGTCGGCAAGGGCAGTTGTGTTTGAAACGTATCGAATTGACCGGCGATTTTCGGCACGACAACAGTTATCAGTAAAGTTAATACGCCGAGCGCAACAATGGCCAAGACGGCGGGATAAACCAAGGCGGCGCGCACACGGTCCCGCACGGCTTGGGTTTTTTCGCCATAACTGGCGACGCGGTCCAGTATTTCGGCGAGGTCACCGGAGGCTTCACCGGCGGTAATCATTGCCACGTACAGCGCACCGAAAGAGGCCGGTTCGCGACGCATGGACTCGGACAGTTTTTTACCCTCAACCACTTGGCTGCGTATATTGGTCAAAACTTCGCGAATAACCGGTTTGGTGTTTTGCATGGCAATGGATTGTAGCGTCTCATCGACGGAAATGCCGGCGCCAATCATTGTTGCCATTTGTCTTGTGACAAGCGCCAAATCGCGAGCCCCGATGGCCGCGCCGCGTCGTGAGAAGAAAGGCAGTAATTGTCTTCGGCCTTTCTCTGCTGCCACGGTCTCGTCAAGATTGAGCGGAAACAGGGCTTGGCCTTGCAAATTGCGCCGCGCCTCGCTCAAGCTTTCAGCTGCGATAACACCCTTACGGGTTTTGCCCTTTTCATCGACAGCAACATATTGATAGGTGGGCATGGCTGCGCGACCTTGCTCTATGCGCTCACGCGCGCGACGCGAAATACTTCCGCCATGCTTGTCTCGCCGGCGGCGACTAGGGCGTGGCCGCTTGCTGCCAATAATCCGCCATTGGCAAAAGCATAAGCTTCGATTTGCTGCTCGGTCGCGCCATCGGCAATCATTTGCCGCACCGTGTCGTCAACCGACAATAATTCGAATATGCCGATGCGGCCGCGATATCCGATATTTTGGCATGATGGGCAGCCGACCGGTTTATGGCTGGCAATATCGTCGTTCTCATCCGGCACTTTGCAGTCCGGGCATAAGCGGCGCACCAGCCTTTGTGCCAGCACCAAACGTAAGGAGGAGGATAAAAGCAACGGTTCAATGCCCATATCCATTAGTCGTGTCACGGCGGCGGCGGCGCTGTTTGTGTGTACGGTTGAGAGCACGACATGGCCGGTCAGGCTGGCTTGCACGGCAATCTCGGCGGTCTCTTTATCGCGAATTTCACCGACCATAACGGTGTCGGGATCTTGGCGTAAAATAGATCGCAAGCCGTCGGCAAAAGTCATACCGATTTTCGGATTGACCTGTGTTTGACTGATACCGTGCAGCGCATATTCGACCGGGTCTTCTACTGTCATGATATTGCGCGAAGTATCATTCATCAGGCTCAGTGCGGAGTAGAGCGTGGTTGTTTTGCCCGATCCGGTCGGGCCGGTGACCAAAATAATGCCGTTGGGTTCGCGCAGCGCACCCTCAAACTGCGCCCGCATATCAGCCGCCATGCCCAAATCACCCAGTCCGAAAAACGCATTATCCTTGTCGAGCAAGCGCATCACCACGCGTTCGCCATAGCGAATAGGCAGGGTAGAGACGCGCACATCGAAAACCTTGCCACCCAAAGTCAGTGACAAACGCCCATCTTGCGGCAAGCGCTTTTCGGCAATATCAAGGCGCGACATGACTTTGATGCGAGATACGAGATAGGGTGCAAGCTTTGGCGACAGCGAAGCAATTTCTTGCAACATGCCGTCAATACGCAGACGCACCAGCACATTGTTCTCAAACGGCTCCAAATGTACATCTGACGCGCCGCTCCTTACCGCTTCACTGAGCAAGCTGTTAAGCAGGCGAATGACCGGCGCATCATCATCACCGGCGAGCAAATCGGCGGCATGCTCGACGCCTTGGACAACGGCATCGAAATCATCCTCGATACGGTCAGCATCCGCTTGCTCGCTATCTTCCTCGAAGGAACGGCGGGCATAAAGCTCCGACAGCAAATCGTCAAACTGTTCCTGGGAGACTTCTTCAATCAAGGCAATATCGTAATTGCGCGCCACTTCGACAATCATATTGCGGTTGGCTGCGTCGCCAATATGTAGTGTTACACCCTTATCGGTTTGGCTGAGCGCAAGACCAAACTCGCGTGCAAAGCGATAAGGCAATTTTACCGCTTCGACCGAGGTCATGTTTTCAGCGGCGCTCATTGCCTTCGCCTCTGTTCTTAATCAGATTATCAAGGTCAATATCAGGAATGCCCTTGCCGTCGAGCCCGCGCATGGAATTATACTGGCGCATGGTGACGTTTTCGGCATCTTGCGCCGAGCGCACAATTGTCGGGCGTAAGAAAATCATCAAATTGGTTTTTTCATTGGCGCGACCCGAAGAGCGGAACAAACGACCAAGTAACGGAATGCTACCGAGCAGCGGAATACGGTCAATGGTGACGCGCTCATCCTGGCGTACCAAACCGCCAAGCACCACCACTTCGCCATTGCCGACACGCACCGTGGTTTCCATTTCGCGTTTGGAGGTAATCAATTCGGACGAGCCGCTGGCCAGCGGGCCGGTCACGGCAGAAACTTCTTGGCGGATTTTCAAACGAATATCGCCATCATCATTGATTTGCGGCTGCACATCCAATTGCACACCAACATTTTTGCGGTCAATCGTGCGAAACGGATTGCTGTTAGCGCTGCCCAGCGCTTCGCCGGTCGTCACCGGAATTTCTTGCCCGACAATGAAGCTCGCCTTCTCATTATCAAGCGTCATAATAGATGGGGTGGAGAGAATATTACTGCTCACATCGCGTTGCAGCGCGTTCAAAATCACACCAAAGACACTGCCGTCGCTGCGTGTTGTGCCAGCCCCGACAATAAGACCGCGACTGCCGAGAAAACTGTCAATGGCGCGCGAACGCAAAAGACTACCGACCCCACCGTCGCCGTCTTCGCTGCTGCCGCCTTCGGCCAATATCGCGCCGGTGGTGGCCAAAATATCGGGCGCAGAGGTGCCGTAATTAGTCACGGTGAAGGGAATGGTCGTATCATTGCCCCCCGCCATTAAATATTGCACACCCAAATCGCGCGAAGCATTGTCCGACACCTCAACAATTATCGCTTCGACCAGAACTTGCGGCTGTGCTGTGTCTAACTCGTCAATAACGTCGGCGACCCATTTTTGTGTTTCGCTATCGGCATTAACAACGATCGCATTATTGGCTGTATAGGCGGATATGGTGACATCGCCTGATGCTGTGCCCTGTTGCGCTTTGGCATTGGCTAATGTTTGAAGCATGGGTAGCATATTTTCGGCTGCGGCATATTTCAACCGGTGTACGCGAATGGCACTGCCCGACAGGCTTTGCTCGTCAATCAATTGCAGCATGGGAACGTAATAGTCCAAAGCTTCGACATAGCCGCGCAGAATAAGCGTATTGCCGCCTTTCACCGGAATGGCGCGTAGGGCAAGATTGCGCTTTTCGCCATCGCCCTGCGAGCTGATTAAATCATCAAGCACACGCGACATGGTAAGCGCCGAAGTATTTTGCAAAACCAGCGTTCGGGTCTGTGTTTCATCTTTATCCAAATCGGCAATCAGCTTAGCTATCTTGCCGACATTGCCGCCGAAATCGGTGACAATGATTTTGCGTTGACCTTTCTTGAAGCTGGCACTGCTCTTCTTATTGACCAATGGCTTAACGGCATCGAAAACCATTTTCGGATCAACGAATTTAATCTCAAACACGCGTGTCACATATCCGTCGCCCGACAGAGGAGCGCTTTGACTGGCATCGCGCAGCCCTTCGTCGAGCGGAATGATTTTATAGCCGCCGGAAGCCAACGGCACGGCGGTGAAGCCATTAATTTTCAGCACGGATTTCAGAATTTCAATCAGGCTATCCCGATCAATGCGCGATTGCGAAAAAATATCGACCTTGCCGCGTACACGAGGGTCGATAATGAAAGTCAAGCCGGTGTCCAGTGCAATATCTTTGATGAACACGCGCAAATCGGCGTTTTGATAATTCAACCCGCTATCAGATTGGGCACGCGCCGAGGGTGCGGGGACAAGTGCGCAAAGCACAATAGCGAGGGCAAACAGGCGGCGCATTATTGACTCGCCACTAATGTGCGGAGTGCGGTCACGTCAAAACTGCGTGTTAGACGTTGGTCGGCGCGGGCAATGTCGAGCGTAATGCTGGTTGCATTTTGCACTTGCGAAAATGCGCTTTCCAATCGTGCCCGCGAATTGACCGGTTTGCCGTTTATCGCACTAATAATATCGCCCGATACAAGGCCGGCGGCTTGAAGCAGGGCATCGTTTCCACTACCGCCAATGCTCACACCCGCGTCGCTGAATTGTAAATCAAGCGCGCTGAACAGGCTTTGATCAAAAGATGTGCGCGATAGCAAGCGTCGCGTTCGGCGCTGTTTTGCATCAAATAGATAAATCGCGCCAGTTTCCTCATTTGCGATAACTTCTATACGGTCACTGAAAATACCGGTCACTCTGACACCGTTTTTTAGCCTTTCGCCGTGGCTGATCGATTGCTGGGCACCACCGTTGAGCGAAATAATGGCCGAGCCGCGCCCATTGGCCGTCGGGCGGGTGCCGAATAATTTGATTTTTGCATTGATTTCCGTCACCGCTGCGCTTTGGCTGCCATCCAGTGTTGAAAAGAATACTTGCTCGGCAAGGCCTTTGTAATTGGCCTCGGTTGCCAATGTTTTCTGCGGGCCGGTTGGCGATATCATCGCTTGATGCGGCGGGGTGATGAATGTGAGAAAAATGGATGACGCGCTATAGGCAATCAAGGTAATCAGCCCCGCTTCCAACAAAAAGCGTGGCAGTTTTGCAAACACACTATCGCGCAATCGCGATATCAGCGCATTGACGATCTGGCGTAAGAACTCTGTCCGTTGAGATACTGACATTCACTCCACTCTCATACTGCCATAAGCGTCGGCTTTAAGACGCACAAAGTCAATGCCAGCCATATGGGATTATTGGTTTATTTTAAATGAGCGTGCGTTTCAAGCGGCCATTGTGCCACCGTTTAAACGGCAAGATAGGCTTGTGCCATATCGAATAAAGCGGTGCAGCGCGCACCGGAGCGGCAATAGGCCAAGACCGGCTTTTCGGCACTGTCGAGAATTTCCGCCAATTGTCGTGCATCATCGTCACTCAGCGCGCCGCTGACCACCGGTTGATAGATAATCGGCACATTTTGCGCCTCGGCTATCGGTTTCAGGCTGTCAAAGGGCACGGCGCCGTCTTCGCTGTCGGGTCGGTTGCAAATAATGGTTTTGAAACCGGCCGCAAGCGCGGTGTGCATATCATCGGCATCCATTTGCCCGTAAACTGCAAAATCATCGGTTAAAAAAGTCGGTTGCATTTAACTTTCCCTTCACAAGTGCCTTTTATAAGCCTGATGCATTGTTTTGCGCAATAAGGCTTGAAATGAGGCCGTTTTTTGCGTCTAAATACCATCGTAATCGGAGGAATTGTAATGTTGCGATTGAAATTTTCTGTTTGGACTATGACTTTACTTGTCATCGGCGCCATGGCTTCTGCGCCCGCTCACGCCCAAAGCGGCGAAGAGATTATGCAAGAAGTGAATGCCGTCATGGGGCATTTCCCGTCTGCCGTGGCTGAGGTCAATCTGACAACCGGCAAAGGTAATCGCATACGCGAGCGCGTTTTGCGGCTTGTCAGCAAACAGGGTGACGGTCGCCGTCAGTTGATTGCTACTTTCCGCGAACCGGCTTCAGTGCGCGGGGTCGGTTTTTCCACCGAATTGGACATTGCCTCAGACGAACGCCAAAGCTGGGTATACCTACCTTCACTGGGCGGCGTGCGCGAGTTGAAAGGCAATCAGCAACATGAGAGCTTCTTCGGCTCTGATTTTTCTTACAGCGATTTGATGGGGCGCGATGCCGAGCAGGACACGCACAAGCTGGTCAGTCAAGATGGAGACTTCTACTCCATCACCAGCACGCCGAAGAGCAAAAAAGATGCCTATTCAAAGCTGGACTATAAAATTGCCAAAGCCGACAACACCATTCGCGAGATCACCTATTACGACCGCAAAGGCGCGGCGCTGAAGCGCTTGACCAATATTGATTTTGAAAAGGTCGATGGCGTGCCGGTATTGCTCAAATCGGAAATGAAAAATTTGAAATCCGGCTCGGTCACTTTGCTGGACCGCACAAGCATTCAGGTGGAGGTTGAGCTTTTCGATTATGATTTCGGGCCAGAAGCCTTGCAATAAAGGCTTTTTCTCTGCCTAATGGGGCAGGGAGACATTCATGAGTGAATTAGATTTTGGCGGTAAGACCGTGCTTGTTGTCGGCGGTTCCAGCGGCATAGGCAATGGCATTGCGCACGGCTTTTTAAGCCGTGGTGCCGATGTTCACGTGTGGGGAACACGCGCTTCGGCCGATGATTATGATGCGGCAGACGGCTCTGATTTGAGCGGCCTCCACTATAGCTGTGTCGATGTTGCCGATCATGCGGCGATTGAAGCGCATCAGCCCGATTTTGACTCTCTCGATGTGCTGGTGCTTTCGCAAGGGGTGGTGCGTTATCGCCAAGAAGAGTTTGAAAGACCGGGTTGGGATTATGTCATGGGTGTCAATATTGACAGCGTCATGGCGTGCGCCAGCAAATTCAAACCGCTTTTGGCCGAAAGCAATGGCGCTATCATTATTGTCAGTTCGATTTCCGGCATGCAGGCCAATATTGGCAATCCGGCCTATGCTGCGTCAAAAGCTGCTGCTATCAGCTTGACCAAAACACTGGGGCAAGCATGGGCGCGCGACGGTATTCGCGTTAATGGGCTGGCGCCCGGCCTGGTGCCAACCAAGCTGACGACAATAACCACTGAAAACGAAAAGCGCATGAAGGGCGCACTTCGCGCCATTCCGTTGCGACGCGCCGGCACGCCGGAAGATATGGCCGGCGTCGCACTATTTCTCGCTTCGCCGCTTGCTGCTTATGTGCAAGGGCAGACCATTATCGCCGATGGCGGCTTGTCGCTCTAACTAAGCGCTTCGGTCAGACCGGTATCGGCGGTCAATGTGGCCAGCCGAGCTTTATCGGGGTCGGACAGCGCTGCATATTGCTCGCCAATCCATTGCAGACATTTGGCTTGATAGGGGAACGGGTTTTGCTGATAGGGGCGACCGTCCACTTCGCCATCAACCAGTTCTGCGCCGCTCAACACTGCTTCGGCATTGAGTTTCAGATAGGGAATGTAAAGCGTCGCCAATTCGATGATGAGTGGGCGCAGGGTCTCGGGCAGGCCGTTGGATGTGTCGAGCCAGCCGCTTTCATCTTCGGCGACGACAAGGCCCGACAAATCTTCCATCAGCTCGACCCAAGCATAAATGCGCGGGAATTGTTCCGTAACGATGGCGCTTGCTGTCGGGTCGAAAAGCGCCAAACAGGTCAATTGCCCGTAAATTGCAAAATCGGCGGAGCTTGGTCGCTGGCCGAAAATATAGGGCGCTGTTTGCAAATGCTCATTCAGCAAGGTCAGGAAACGCTTGAAACTGTTTTCAATGGTTTCTTTCGTGACTTCATTGGAGCCGACATAGGTCAGGCGGCCGGTTTGTCGGTCGCTGACATATTTCGACAGCGGTTCAATTTCTTCATCGCTTCCTGAAATATTGCCCCAGCGTGGCAAAATCGATCCGGCTTTTTTTATGTCGGCAGCATAGTGCCAGCGATAATGAAACATGGCTTTGGTCAGCCATTCATCGCCATAATCTTCCAACAGCCAGTTGAGAAAACTCAAAACCGCATCATTTGGAATAACGCTGCGGCCTTCATATTCTTCTTCAAAGCGGCGCAAAATCGGTGTGCTGTCGGTCACGGCCTGTATGTCACCATTCTCATCGGGAAAATAATAAGTCGGCAAAAGCGACACTTTCGGCTTAGGCCGGTCTTTGTGGTTAATATCACCTTGCGAGGTAAAGCTTTGCCATGAAATCCGATAGGGAATATGGCGATAGCGCATCAGCGCCAACATTTTACGCGTGTAGGGCGAACCGGGTGCACCCATTAATTCAACTGCAGTCATAATCTAACTCCCCAAAATTAATGTGATATTGGCGTTTAGAGTGCCAATTGTCTAGTCTTCTTAAGAGCGCAGATTGCTGCTATTTTGCCGCCAATGGCAAAGGATTTGACAATCATTATAGGTGGCGGTCTGGCCGGGGTTACGAGTTTTTACGAACTGTGCGCGCGCGACAAACCCTGCCTGTTGCTCGACAGTGAAAGCGCCGTAGCGCAAGGCACCAGCTTTGCCAATGGCGGCGGCCTGCATCCCAGCCTGCCTGACCCTTGGAACAATCCCGGTATCGGACGGCATCTTTTGGCTTCGCTGTTTCAGCGCGATGCCGCCATGAAATTGCATTTCAGCCAACTGCCCAATCTTTTCGGCTGGGGTATGTCCTTTATTCGTAATTCGCGGCGCGGCGCTTATGAAGCGATTACCCGCGCCAATTTTGACTTGGCCGAATATTCGACGCGCCAAACACAGGCCTTGCAGCAATTTCTCAATTTGGATTATGACGCTGCCGCGCCCGGCACGTTGAAGTTACTCCGCAGCGCGGGTGAACGCGATGAGGCATTGCGACTGGCTGATATGTTGGCTGAAAAGGGATTGGCCTATGAGGAATTGGACCGCGCAGCGCTTCTGGCCTGTGAGCCATCATTGCGTGATGCACCGGATTTGATTGGGGCGTTGCGTTTCGCCGGTGACGGTATTGGCGATGCACGCCGCTTTTGCGAAGGTCTGGCGGCGGCAGCTATAGAGCGCGGCGGCAGGATGCGCCTCAACACAAAGGTCGAGCACCTGCTGTTTGAAAATGGCAAGGTTTGCGGCGTGCGTTTTGAGGGTGAAGAAATGCGCGGCACTGTGGTGCTGGCAGCCGGTGTTGCAGCGGCGCAATTGGCACGACCGCTTGGGTTCAACCTGCCTATTCGTCCGGCCAAGGGCTATTCCTTAACGCTTGATGCGGCGGGGCAGGCCGATTGCCCGAAACATTTGCTGGTTGACCCGACACCGCATATCGCCATTACCCCTTTGGGGTCGCGTTTGCGTATATTAGGCATGGCAGAATTTAGCGGTTTTGACCGCCATATTGACCCGAAACGCTTACTGCAATTGCACCGTTTCTTTGCCGGTTTATTGCCCGATTTGGCCGACAGGCTGGATTGGCAAAAGGCCGAAGGCTGGGTCGGCTTGCGCCCGATGAGCGCCGATGGTCGCCCGTTTATCGGTCAAAGCGCCATAGAAGGGCTGTGGCTGAATGTTGGGCACGGCCATTTGGGCTGGACCAAAGCGGTCGGTTCGGCGCGCATTTTGGCCGATGCCATGACCGGACGTGAAGCGGAAATAAATGCTGCGCCGTTTTCTCCCAATGCAGGCGAGCGCCGTTTGCGCTAGGGCGGTCAGGCAGTTACAATTATGCGATGAATTTTTTGCCAGCCAAAACCAATGCGCAATATCAGGGTCGGCTATGGGCCTGTGTGCCCTTGGCATTGGTCGCGCTGCAAAACTTTGTCGGCGGCATGGTTCATGTCGTGTTACCCGATAGCGGGCTTATCAGTGTTGCCGGTCTCAATCTGTCGCATGACGGGGGCTTGCAAATGATACGCATGGCTGCTCGTTTGGGGGCAACGCAGGTCGCTTATGGTCTGGTTTTGGTATTCATTGTCTTGCGCCACCGCAATTTCACTCTGCCGTTTCTTGTTTTGGCGATTGCCGAAAAATCATTAATAGGGCTCGGTATATTGCTGAAGCCGACCGGCAGCGGCCACACGCCACCCGGAATTTACGGCACGGTGGTTTTGCTCGTATTGTGTCTGCTTGCCGTTTATGGCGCGCGCGCCAAATCAAATTAATGGACTTATTCAACCCGCAAAGCCGCAATCTGCTGCCGCACAATGGCGAGGCGTTTTATTTCGGCCCGCTTTATGGCGCTGAAGAAGCCGATAGGCTTTTTGATAAGCTGATGGAAGAAATTGACTGGCAGCATGATCGGGTAAGATTATATGGCCGCGAGATTGTCACCAAGCGCGAAGTGGCGTGGCATGGCAATGCGCCTTATCAATATACCTATTCCCATAACACCAAAACGGCACTGCCCTGGACACCGTCATTGGAGAAAATAAAAGCGGTTGTCGAGGCGAAAAGCGGCGACAGCTATAATTGCTGCCTGCTCAATCTTTATCATTCGGGCGACGAAGGCATGGCATGGCATGCCGATGATGAGAAAGAATTGCTGCCCGATGGTGCGATTGCTTCGGTCAGTTTGGGCGCGCCGCGCCGCTTTATATTTCGCAATAAGATCGATAAACAAAAAACCGAAATTTTGCTGGAGCACGGCAGTTTACTGCTCATGCGCGGCTCAACACAAAGCTATTGGGAGCACAGTCTGCCGATAATGAAGCGTGTTAAAGATGCGCGCATCAATCTGACTTTCCGCACGATTACCGCCTGATTTGCGCACTGGACTTTTGGCATCTAAATTGTCAATATCCGCATCAAGAAAGGGAGATTCTAATATGTTGACTTTGCACTTTGCCCCCAATTCGCGCGCCGTTCGGACGCTATGGCTGCTTGAAGAATTGGGGCTTGACTATGAGCTGAACCGAATGGATTTCCACCCGAAAGATTTGAAATCCGACGCGCATCGCGCGCGCCATCCGCTGGGCCGGATTCCGGTTTTGGAAGATGGTGACGTTACGATTTGGGAATCCGGTGCGATTGCCGAATATATTCTTGAGCGCCATAAAAACGGCGGCTTGAAGCCGTCACCGGACGCGCCGAATTACCCAAAATATTTGCAATGGTTTCATTATTGCGAAGGCATGGTTATGCCGCCCATCAACACGATTGTCGTGCATACGATTTTACTGCCACCGGAACGGCGCGATGAAACGGCGCTCGGTCAGGCGCAACGGCTATTGGGCCGTGCCGTGCAACCGGTTGAAGAGGATATGGTCGGCAAGGATTATTTGGCAGGCGATTTTACGGCGGCTGATACCATGCTTGGCCATTCTATTATGATGGCCAATCGCATGGGTGTTGTGAATGAAGAGCATCCTAATTTATTGGCTTATATTGAGCGTCTGAAAGCCCGACCGGCTTTGCAGAAAGCTTTTGAGTTTGACGCTTAAGTAAAGACTATACGAGACATGCAATTTACCGAACAAAAAATTACCACCGGAAAATATCTTTTCCGTTTTTTGAAATTTCTCGCAACGCCCGGCGCAATCGGGCGCTTGAAGTCGCTTCTGACAACTCGCCCAAGCGATGAAGTGTCGATGATTGATTTCTTGGAGCGCCATGCAGTTGAACGCCCTGATGCGATAGCCGTCAAATATGAAGACCAAAAAATCAGCTGGGCTGAGTTGAACGCCAGAGCCAACCAAATGGCACATTATTTTCAGTCACGCGGCGTGAAATATGGCGATAGCGTTGCGCTGAATATTGAAAATCGGCCGGAATTATTGGTCGCCGTATCGGCTTGTTTGAAGCTCGGCGCGATTGCAGGCATGGTCAATACGGGCCAAACCAATGAAGCGCTGGCGCATAGCTTGCGGCTTATCGAGCCGTCACTGATAGTTGTCGGTTCTGAATGTCTCGGCAATATGGAAACGGTGAGCGATATATTGGAAGAGCAGCACGCCGATAAATTGCTTTATGTCGCCGATGCCGGACACGCCGGCCCACCTCAAAATTATCAAGATTTGATGGCTTTGGTGGCTGACCAGCCGGTCGAAAACCCTGTGCCAAGCAAAGTGCTGACGCTGGGCACGCCGATTTACTATATTTTTACTTCGGGCACGACAGGCTTGCCTAAAGCCAGTATCACCACCCATATGAAAGTGTTCCGTGCCGGTTTGCAGTTTGGCGTGAATGTGATGTCGCTCGGGCCGGATGATACATATTATTGCGCCTTGCCGCTTTATCACTCAAATGCATTGGTTGTCGGCTTCGGCTCTTGTTTGTGCGGCGGCGCGACATTGGCCTTGCGCCGTAAGTTTTCGGCCAGTCAATTTTGGGAAGATTGCATTAAATTTGAGGCGACAGCCGCCATTTATATCGGCGAATTGCTGCGCTATTTGCTGGCTCAGCCGGAACGCGAAAGCGACCGCAGCCACAATGTGACCCGTGTTTTGGGCAATGGTTTGCGCCCCGATATTTGGATGGAATTCAAAAACCGTTTCGGCATTTCGCGTGTGCATGAATTTTACGGCGCGTCGGAAGGCAATACGGGCTTTGTCAATATTTTCAATTTCGACAAGACGGTCGGTTGGTCGCCGCAAGTCGGCAAAGCATGGAATGTGGTTGCATATGATGTCGATGCCGATGAACCCATTCGGGGTGATGATGACTATATGAAAAAATTACCGGTTGGCGAAACGGGTCTTCTGATTATGCGTATTAACGAGCAAAATCCGTTTGACGGTTATACCGACGCACAAGCCAGTGAAAAGAAAATCCTTCGCGATGTATTTGAGAAAGGCGATGCTTGGTTCAATTCCGGCGATTTGGTGATCTTGCAAAAGCACGGTCACATTCAGTTCGGCGACCGCATTGGTGACACGTTCCGCTGGCAAGGTGAAAACGTCGCTACTACGGAAGTAGAAAGCGTGATTATGAAATGGCCCGAAATTGAAGACGCTGTGGTTTACGGCGTTACTGTGCCGGGCCGCGACGGGCGCTGTGGAATGTTGTATCTGACGCAAAAACAAGCCGGTGAGATTGACCTTAACGGTCTGGCCGCGCATATGCGCGAAAACCTGCCGCCTTATGCCGTGCCGCGCTTTATCCGTATCGGACAAAAGGTCGATGTTACCGGCACTTTTAAGTTTCAGAAATCGAAGTTGAAAAACGCCGCTTATAATGTCGAGGAAGTGGAAGACGATTTGTTCTTATTAGCGCGCGATGCTGATGGCGTTGAACCGATGACAGCGGATTTGCAAGCCAAAGTGGATGAGGGCGCGATACGTCTCTAGGAATTATGGGTCGGCCATAGCCAAGCGGCGCCGCGCACACCGCTTGCATCGCCATGCTTGTTCTTCACCAGCCGCGTCTCGATGACATCTGAGAAAATATAAGCGTCCCAAATTTCGGGAATATGGGTGTAAAGCGCGTCGACATTGGACAAGCCGCCGCCCAGAACAACCACTTCGGGGTCAAGCAAATTAATGACGGCGCCCAAAGCGCGCGCCATGCGGTCGCATAAGCGTTCAAAGCTCGCTTTGGCGGCATCGCTGTCGCTGGCGATGATTTCTTCAGCTGTCAGCTTCTCGCCGGTTACGGCTTCATGGTCGCGCGCAAAACCGGAGCCGGAAATCCAGACCTCATTACAGCCATGCCGCCCGCAATAGCAGGGTGGGCCGGGCAGTTCATCGGCGCGCGGCGCAGCCAGCGGATTATGCCCCCATTCACCGCCAATGCCGTTAACGCCATTTTGTAATTTGCCGTCAAACACCAAGCCGCCGCCGCAACCCGTGCCAACAATCACGCCGAATACGGACTGCACGCCGGCACCTGCGCCATCAATGGCTTCGGATAGGGTAAAGCAATTGGCATCATTGGCGATGCGCACCGGTTGTGCCAATCGGCTTTCCAAGTCTTGTTGTATGTCGCGCCCGTTTAAACTTTGTGTATTGGAATTACGCACCAAACCGGTTTTCGGCGAGAGGGATCCCGGCATACCAATGCCGACCGTTATCTCGTCTGTGCTGTGGCCACCGGCCTCAGAAACCAGTTCGGCAATCGTATCAATAATGGCTTTATAGTCGTCTGCCGGAGTCGGGCGCCGGTCGCGCCAGGCAATCTCTCCCGCATCGTCCAGCAATACGGCTTCCATTTTTGTGCCGCCAAGGTCAAGGCCGAAGCGCATCAGATTTCCAAAGGCCCGTGGTCAAGCTTCGGCAGCACATATTTACCGAACAAATCGCATTCATCTTGGTGCGGATAGCCCGATAAAATAAACGCTTCAATACCAAGCGCGCGATAGGCGTTGATTTTGGCAAGCACTTGGTCCGGATCACCGACAATGGCTGCGCCACAGCCGGAACGGGCCCGCCCGACGCCGGTCCAGAGATTGTCTTCGACATAATCACCCGTGCCGGCGGCATTGGCAGCGTCGCGCATTTCGGCCTGACGGCGCACGCCGTAAGAAGCGCTGTCCAAAGAGCGATTGCGGATTTCTTCACCGATATCGTCATCAAGTTTGCTGACCAGCGTGTCAGCGGCAGCGCGCGCCTCTTCTTCTGTTTCGCGCACAATCACATGCGCGCGATAGCCGAATTTCAGCGTGCGATTATAGCCGTCAGCGCGTTGGCGCATGTCTTCGAGAATATCGGCAACTTTATCCATCGTGTCGGGCCACATGAGAAACACATCAGCTTCCTGTGCCGCCACATCGCGTGCCGCAGGTGACAGGCCACCAAAGTAAAAGGGCGGGCATGTGCCGGAAACGGTCTGCATGCGCGGCGGCTCAAGGTCTAGCTGAATGTGTTCACCATCCATTTTGACCGCCTCGCCATTGAGGAATTGCCGCAGCGCTTGCATAATCTCGCGCGTGCGTTGATAGCGCGGGCTACCATCAAGCATCTGCCCCGGCATGTCAGAAGAGATAATGTTAATGGTCAGGCGACCGCCGAGCATCCGGTCGAGCGTTGCCAATTGCCGTGCCAATTGTGGCACCCACATTTCACCGCAGCGCACGGCGACCAGCAGACGCATTTTCTCCAATAGCGGTGCAATGCCTCCGGCAAAGCTGATTGAATCCATGCCCAGCGTATAGCCTGAGGGCAGCAAAATATTATCAAAACCGTTTTTCTCGGCTGTCAGCGCAATATCGCGGCAATGCGGCCAGCTGGCTTTCAGGCTCTGGTCTTCGACGCCGAGGAATTGATAATCATCGTCGCACAGGGCGGAGAACCAACTGATTTCGGCTTTTGGATGGTCTGTCATTTGTATTCCTAAGGTAGGGGCAGGCCTTCACTGGCTTCAATCAGCGCATAGACATCTTGCCGCGTCAAGCATACAGACAAGGCTTGCGTCACCGCTTTGATGCGGTCGAGGTTTTGCGCGCCGATAATGGCAATCGGCGCGGCCGGATGAGCCAGCACAAAAGCCAGCGCAATACCTGCGCGGTCGGTATTTTCGCGCGCCGCCAATTTATCGATTTTTGCCATTAATTCAGATTGCATATTGTCACCTGAAATAAGTTTGCCACCGGCCAAAGGCGACCAGGCGAGAAAGGCCGTGTCATTGGTCATGCAGCGATCAAGCGAGCCGTCGCGCAGCATGGTCAATGCGGCAAGCGAATATTCCGATTGCAGGGAGACGAGCGGGGCTTTCAGGAATTGGCGCAGCGCGTCTTCTTGCGCTTGCGTGTAATTGGAAATGCCGACCATGCCTATTTTGCCGGCTTGCACCAACCCATCAAGCGCGGCGGCCGTTTCAGCCGGATGGGCGAACATATCGGGGCGATGGATTTGATACAGGTCAATATGGTCGGTTTGCAGGCGCGTCAGCGAGGCATCGACAGCGGCGTTTAAATAATCGGCACCGGCAACATAGGGAATACCCGGAATAATGCCGCCCTTACTGGCCAACATCATGCGGTCGCGCAAGGTTTTATCGGCTGCCAGCACTTTGCCGAGTAACATCTCGCTCTCACCGAAAGCCTGACCGCCCCAATCAAGGCCGTAAACATCGGCATTGTCGATAAGGGTGAGGCCATTATCGAGTGCTGTTTCAATGCGCTGTGTTGCATCGGCGACATTATCACCGACCAAACGCCAGCAGCCGAAAGCCAGCGGGCCGACTTGTTTGCCGCCAAGTTTGCGCGGTGCGCCATTGACCAAGTTTTCTTGTGTCCCAAAACTCATAATCCGACCTCCGTCATGTCGACACGACGTTTTTCTGCCGCTGCCATTTGCGCCGCTACCCCCATAGCCACGGCACGATGACCGTCCAGCGCGGTTACCGGCACCGCCATATCGCCATGAATGCAAGCCAGAAAGGCTTTGTTCTGATGATAGGTTGCGCCCGAATGATAACCGGCATTCAAGATTTCGTCCGGCACATGAATATCCTCTTGCGCCACCTCCCATGTTTCGCGATTGCCGTGTGTAACGATGTTTTGCGGCAGCAAGCATTCGACCTTTGCCCTATCGCCAATCGCCGCAAGTTCCTCGCTATGGCGCGAGCCTTCTGCAAACATGCATAGATCGAGCATGGCACGCGCGCCATTGGCAAAATCAAACACGACATAGGCATTGTCCCAAATATCGGGGGTCTGGCCATGATATTTTTCGTCCAAATGATTGACGTTTTGACCGCCCGAAGCGATTACGCCGGTCGGTTCACTGCCGATGATGAAGCGCATCAGATCGAAAAAATGGCAGCATTTTTCAACCAGTGTGCCGCCCGTATTGCGGTTAAAGCGGTTCCAATCGTCCACTTTCGGCAAAAACGGAAACCGATGTTCGCGAATGGCCAACATTTGAATTTGCCCGATATCCCCGCCATGCACACGCGAAATCATATTGTCGAGCGCCGGTTTGAAGCGATATTCCATGCCGACTTGGAAAATAATCCCATTATGGCCGACGCGCTGCATGACTTTCTGCGTGTCGTCCAGATTGGTGCATAGCGGCTTTTCGCATAATATCGGCTTACCCGCTTCAAGGGCACTGTCGAGCACGTCAATATGATGAAAATTCGGTGTCGCAATGACCAGCGCATCAGGGCCGTCATCGCCCAATAGGGTTTCAAAATCATCGGTCAGTGTCGGTGTGCCGTCCGCCATCTCCGCGGCTTTGGCCAGCATGGCCGCGTCCGTATCGGCCAGCGCCGTCACTTGCGCCCCGTCGAGCAAATTGAAATTTTGAATATGCTCTTGCCCCATCATACCGGTGCCGATAATGCCAATGGTGATGTCGCTCATTTAACCCTCAAAACCTGACAGCTTTTTTGCTGTCGCGCTTTTTTCAACGTCGCCGGTAGTTTTCCATGTGCCAAGCATAATATCGCCCAGCCCGTTGGTGATGCCCCAATTATAATTTTCATTGTGGAAGTGGTGGCGCATATGTGCCTCGCGCAGACCGCGTCCCCAGCCGGTCAGCGGCTTATAGCTCTGGGTATGATGGGCCAAATGCACCCATTCATAAATCAGATAATAGGCCAATGAGGCGAGGAGCGGCATCAATACGTTCTCATGCGGCTGCCCGACCAACCAGACCATCAGTGCATAGCTGAGATAAAGCTGAATAAACATAATGATGATTGCGCTGATAGGCGCGAATTGCAGATCGCGTCGCTCGGGGTGCAAATGGTGGCCATGATGCAGGCGAATTTGATAATTGCGCCAAAAGCCCGGCGTGTCGGTCAGCGGGCTGTGCAATGTGTATTTATGCGTTACCCATTCGAAAAACGGCGCGCTGGCTATCACCAGCAGCACCCATGGCCAGCTGTGCCATAGCGCCAATTCTTCAATGGCATAGGCGCAGAAAAACAGCGCGGCGAATAAAAATTGTACCGAGCCGTGGGTCACATAATTACGGAAAATATCTCGCATTGAACTCTCCTGCCGATGACTTAGCAGATTTACCTTAATTCGGGAATGGCGCCGCCATGTGCCTCCAGCAATTCATCAACCAGCGCCCAGATTTGGTCGAGGGTCAATTCAGCCGCCGTGTGCGGGTCGAGCATGGCGGCGTGATAAACATGCTCGCGCTTGCCGCTTGTCAGCGCTTCGACGGTTAATTGCTGGACATTGATATTGGTCTGCATCAGCGCCGCAAGTTGTGGCGGCAGCGTGCCGACTTTCTGGGGCTGCAGCCCGTTACCGTCGACCAGACAGGGCACTTCGACACAGGCATTTTCGGGCAGATTGCCGATCAGGCCGTGATTGGCGACATTGCCATGAATTTTATCGCTTTTGCCAAGCGCGCAAGCGGCGATAATGCGCGCGGCATATTCGACCGATTTTTCACACACCAAGCTGTCGCCTTGTGTCAAAGCCGCTTCTTGCGCTTGCCATTCGGCTATTTGCGCTTCGCAGCGGCGCGGATATTCATCGAGCGGAATTTCATATTTATCTATTAATTCGGGGTGCCTCGCATTGATGAAATAGGGCGTGTATTCGGCGAAGTGCTCTGAGCTTTCAGTGACGAAATAGCCAAGCCTTTGCAGCATGTCATAGCGCACATGATTGGCGCAATCTTCCCAGCCGCGACCATAGCCACGTGTTTGTGCCAGTTTTCTAAGGCGCGGGTAAAGGTCTTCCATGCGCCCGTCAGCATGGCGCTTTTCAAAGCGCGTATAAAAAGCGACGTGATTGATGCCGGCGCAATCATAATCAATGGTTTGCGGGTCTTCGCCAAGATCGCGCGCCAAATCAATCGCCGTGCCCTGCACGGAATGACACAGCCCGACATAATTCAATTGTGGCGCAAGTTTTGACAAGGCGAGGCAGTTAATCGCCATCGGATTGACATATTGCAAGAGCAGCGCATCAGGGCAGCATTCGGCCATATCATCAGCAATTTCTCTGAGCACCGGCACAGTGCGCAAGCCGCGCATAATGCCGCCAATACCGAGCGTATCGCCAATGGTTTGGCGCAGCCCGTATTTTTTCGGAATATCGAAATCAATAATGGTAGCCGGCTCATAACCGCCGACTTGAATCATGGTGATGACGAAAGTTGCATTTTGCAACGCCTCGCGCCGTTTGAGCGTGGCTGAAATTTTCGTTGTGGTATGGGTGGTTTCGGCTATGCGCTGCGCCACTTTTTCCGAGGTGGCGAGCCGTGCCGCGTCAATATCATGCAAGGCGATATGCGCGGTCTCAAGCCCCGGCTCGAGCACAATATCGGTAACGATATTCTTCATGAATACGGTGCTGCCTGCGCCGATAATGGCAATTTTGACCACGCCTACTCCTTTGACTTGTCGCTGCCTTAACCCTTGCCTAGACTGTCATAAATGCAGTGTTTTGTGCAATGCGGTAGGGGAGTGGGCAATGCAGCATCCATATGATTTTGAAAGCGAAGCGACCGGCTTGGTGGCGCGTATGTCGGTTGATGAAAAAGCCTCGCTCATGTCGGGTTCCAGCTTTTGGCATTTGCAGCCGCTTGAGCAATATGACCTGCCGCCGATTATGGTATCGGACGGGCCGCATGGCCTTAGAAAACAGGGTGACCAGACCGACCATATGGGCCTGACGGCCTCCGTTCCGGCGACATGTTTTCCAACCGCTGTTACACTGGCATCAAGCTGGGACAGAGAGCTTATCGGCGAAGTCGGTGCCGCCATTGGGCGCGAATGTCAGGCTGAGGGTGTATCGGTATTGCTGGCGCCGGGCGTCAATATTAAGCGCAGCCCGTTATGCGGCCGCAATTTTGAATATTATTCAGAAGACCCGTTTATGGCAGGCGAGATGGCGGCGGCATTTATCAGTGGCGTGCAATCAACCGGCACGGGCACCAGCCTCAAACACTTCGCGGTCAATAATCAGGAAGCACAACGCATGGTTGTGGACACGCTGGTTGATCGACGGACATTGTTTGAGATTTATCTACCCGCCTTTGAAGCGGCGGTGACGCAAGCACAGCCGTGGACGGTGATGTGTGCCTATAATCGCTTGAACGGCATTTACTGCTCTGAGCATGAAGAATTGTTAACCGGCATTTTGCGCGACCGTTGGGGCTTTAAAGGCTTGGTGGTGACCGATTGGGGTGCGGTTAATGAACGCCCGCGCGGAATCGCTGCCGGATTGGACTTGGAAATGCCGAGCAGTGGTGGCGTCAATGATCGGTTGGTTGTAGCGCAAGTGAAAGACGGCAGCTTTAATGAAGAGCATCTCAACCGCGCCGCCCGCCGCGTGACGCAGATGATATTGGCGTCGAAAAACAATGCCGCGCCGCAAGCCGTCGATTTTGACGCGCATCACGCGCTGGCCCGCAGGGCGGCGGCGGAAGGCGCAGTCTTGCTCAAAAATGATGGGCTTTTGCCGCTTACCGATGATAAATCAGTGGCGCTTATCGGTGCTTTTGCCGACGCACCGCGCTTTCAGGGGGCGGGTTCCTCACAAGTCAATGCGGCCAAGCTCGACAAGCCGCTTGATGCTTTTGTTTCGCGATTGGGCACCGCCAATGTCACTTATGCGCAAGGCTTTGATGCCGAATTGGCGGAAGCCGATCAAGAACTGATTGCCGAAGCGGTGGCGGCCGCTCAGAAAGCCGAAATTGCCGTTATCATGGCCGGTCTGCCTCCTTTATTTGAGGCGGAAGGGTTTGACCGCACGCATTTGCGCCAGCCCGAACAAATTGAAAATCTGATTGCCGCCGTGGCCGCGGCGAATGAAAACACGGTGGTGGTGCTGTCCAATGGCGCGCCGATGGAAATGCCGTGGCTTGCAGATGCTCCCGCTGTGCTTGAAATTTATTTGGCGGGGCAGGCCGGTGCACACGCATTGGTTGATTTGCTGTATGGCGACATCAATCCGAGCGGTAAGCTGGCGGAAACCTTTCCTATGGTATTGGCTGATTGTCCGGCGCAGGAAAACTTTGCCAATCACAAGCGCCAATTGGTCTATCGCGAGGGCTTGAATATCGGCTATCGCCATTTCACCAGCCATGATGCGCCGATGCTGTTTCCGTTCGGCCATGGCTTGAGTTACACAAAATTCACCTATAGCGATGCAGCGTTGTTGGCTGATTGGTCAGCCGATAGCGAGACTGTGGAGGTGGCGGTGACTGTCACCAATAGCGGCGATAGGGCGGGCGCCGAAGTGGTGCAGCTTTATGTGCGCGATGTCGAAGCCACCGCCTATCGCCCCGATCGCGAATTGAAAGCATTTGAAAAAATAACGCTCGCGGCGGGGCAATCGCAGCAAGTGCGGTTTACGCTCAATAGGCGTGCTTTTGCTTATTTCGATGTCACGCAAGATGCATGGGATGTCGAGCCGGGGGCATTTGAAATTCTTTTTGGGTCTTCGTGCGTCGATATTCACCAGAAGCTGTCGGTCAATTTACCCGATGGGAGCGGTCGCAATTCTCAACCCTTGCGCGAAGCGCCTTATGTGATGATGGAAGATACGCAATTGGCCGCTTTGGGTTTGACGGTAACGCCGCCTGAAAGCATTAAGCCCTATCACGCCAATACGACGCTGGCCGATATTCGCGGCCATTGGCTCGGCAAGCGTGTGTGCGATGCGGCGCTGGAGATGGCGGCAAAAACCATGGGCAAACGGCAGGAAACGCCGGTGGCGATGAAAATGCGCGAGGAAATGATTATGTCGCTGCGCCTCAAGACCGTGCAAATCATGTCGGCCGGTGCACTTTCGCCAAAGCGCTTCGACTTGCTGCTTTTGGCCCTCAATAATCGCTGGCTGCGCTTTTTGGCGCGGCTGCTGCGCCGCTAGTCGCGCAAATCGAGCCAGTTAACCTGTTCCGCCGACAGGCTGATCTGCGCTGCATCAAGGCTGTCTTGTAGTTGCATCGGGTTGCGTGGGCCGACCAAAGCACAGCATGGGAAGGGCTGGTTGACGACATAAGCAAAGGCAATTTGAATGGCGCTGACGCCCATTTCTTCCGCCAGCTGAAAAGCGCGGCGGCGGCGTTCGAGATTTTCTTCAGAGCCCCAAACGCGTTGCATTTCGTCATCAGTGGGGTCAGCCCCGTGCCGCGTTGCGGCCAGACCTTTGCCTTCCCAATCGAGGAAAAAGCCGCGTGCTTGCGCCGACCACGGCAAAAGCGGAAACTTATGAGCGCTGTGCCAGTCGCGGAAATCATCGGTCGAGCTGGCAAGGCAGCCGGGCCAGACCGGATCTTCCATGCGCGCCAGCGAGAAATTATTGCTCAATAGCGAGAAGCCTTGCAGCCCATTGGTGGCCGCATAGGCATTGGCTTCGTCGACCCGCGCAGCTGTCCAGTTTGAGCCGCCAAACAGCTTCATGCGTCCGGCATCAACCTCTCGGTTCAGCGCATCAATCCACTCCGACACCGGCACGGCAGGGTCGTCGCGGTGTAAGCAATAAAGGTCGAGATAGTCGGTTTTAAGCCGCTCGAGCGATTGGTCAAGCTGGCGCGATACGGTTTCCGGCGCGCATTCCGGCGGGTGCGCGCCTTTGCTCAGCACCACCAATTCATCGCGCACGCCGCGTGCGGCCATCCATTCGCCGAGTAGGGCTTCCGAGTGGCCGTCGGAATAAATAAAGGCGGTGTCGAAGCAATTTCCACCGCCTTCGAAAAATGCGTCACCCATCGCCGCCATGGTCGGCGCATCGATTTGATTATCCGTGCCCAACACAATTTTCGAAACCGGTTTATCGAGGCCGTCCAGCGTCACATGCGGCACGCTGCCATTGGCAACATGTTTCAGCGCGGCCCCGTGAAAGCCTGTCGCGCCCAGCACGTCGGCGGCATAACGCACGCCTCCCGCTTCGCGCCAACGGTCGAGCCAATAGGCCGTGTTTATGGAGAAGTCCGGCGTGACCAAGTCTGAGTTTTGCGCCTTGCGGGCAATCAAATCGCCGACATGATCGGCCTCAACTGCATAAAGCGGGCGCATATCATCACTTTTGTGAACCGTCTCGCTGCCGTCCTTATCGGTGATGACAATATGATTATTTTCCGGCCCCGGATGCCAGGGCTGGTTGATTTTCAAAGTGCCGTTATCACCCTCAACGGTAATGTGCCATTCCAGTTCAGTATCTATGGCGCAGTGCAAATGCGCCTCAAACCCGTCATAGGCCAGCACGGCCTTTGCTTCGGCGTCAGCGCCCGATGGTGCCAGCCTTGCTTCGCCGCTCAAGCCATTGGGTTCGCCGATGAAATAGCGCGCCGCGGTGAGCGGGTAAATGCCGATATCAAGTATCCCGCCACCGGCGCGATCAATATTATAAAGCCGATGTTCCGGCGTGAAAGGAAAGGCAAAACCGAAGCTCGATGAAAAGCCGATAATTTTGCCAATCGCGCCGTCATCAATCAGACTTTTGGCCAAATGCATGCGCGGGTGCATGAGATACATGAGCGCCTCGACCAGCAGCACATTGCGCCGTGCTGCCGTGCCGTAAAGGTCAAGCACTTCGCCTTGATTGAGGCCGAGCGGCTTTTCACACAAGGTCGGCTTGCCGGCAGCAAGGCATTTATGCGCCCACTCAATATGGCTGTCATGCGGCGTGGCGATATAAATCGCATCAATGTCATCGCGCGCAATCAATGCGTCATAGGAATTGACGGCGTCGCCGCCATGCTTGGCGCAAAAAGCTTCAGCTTTCGCCAAATCGCGGCTTGCAGCGGCGGCCAAAACACCGCTATGGCTGTGTTTCAAATCACTGGCGAATTGAGCGGCTATATTGCCGGTGGCGAGAATGCCCCAGCGGATTTTATCGGACACTAAGGCCTCCTATTAACGGCGGGTGACTTGCACTTTCACGTCGGTATAGCCGTTAACGAAGTTCGATTTCAAGCGTGTCGGTTCTTTGACCAACTCGATTTTTTCGAACTTTTCAAGGATTTGCTGCCACAAAATACGCAATTGCAATTCAGCGACACGCAACCCCATGCAACGGTGAATACCGAAACCAAAGGATAGATGATTGTTTCCATTGGGGCGATCAAATTTAACAATGCGCGGGTCGTCAAACACCTCTTCATCGTGATTGCCCGAATAATACCACATAATGACTTTATCGCCTTTTTTGATGGTCTTGCCGTGCATCTCGACATCTTCCAAAGCGGTGCGGCGCATATGCGATAGTGGGGTCTGCCAGCGAATGACTTCGGCCACCATTTTATCAATCAGTGAAGGGTCGGCCTGCAATTTGGCAAACTCATCGGGGAATCGGTTCCACGCATTGATGCTGGCCGACATGGAATTACGCGTTGTGTCATTGCCGCCGACAATCAGGAGCAGCAAATTGCCGAGAAAGTTCATCGCGTCCATATCTTTGGTTGCGGGGTCGCGTGCCATCATGGAAACAAGGTCGAAACTGGGCGCGCCATTGGCGCGTTTTTCCCTTAGCGTCGTAAAATATTCGAGGCAATCCATGAGATGTTGCACGCGCTGCTCTTGACCGGGGAAATGGTCAGAGCCTTCGGTCGCTGTTGTCATGTCAGACCACAAAGTCAGCAAATGACGGTCTTCAAATGGGAAGTCGAATAAGGTTGCCAGCATTTGTGTCGTCAGTTCAATTGACACATGGTCAACCCAATTAATCGTTTCACCTTCAGGAATGGCATCCAACACATTGCCAGTGCGCTGCCAAATCAAATCACGAAAACTGTCCAATGCAGGCGGTGAAGCAATGGGCTGCACAGATTTACGGATGGGCGCATGGTGGGGCTGATCTTTGGTAATAAAGGCGGATATTTCAACGCCTTCGACAGGGGGACGCACAATCGCGTCATCGATTTGAATGCCGCCATAAACATCAGAAGAAGAAAAGCGTTTATGATCGGTATCTACAGCCACGCAGTCTTTGTAGCGCGTGACATGCCACATCGGGCCGAAATGCTCGTTTTCGGCGAGGTGAATCGGGTCTTCTTCGCGCAAAATTTTGAATGCTTCCAGCACATCTTCGCTGGCATAAAGTTCCGGCCGCGCCATATCGAAGCCATCGGCCGGGATTTGCGAAAATTCATCAGCTGCACTCATATCGCCCTCCCAAGCTTTTTTTAAAGCTTGGCTCATTTAAAGGCGACTGGCAAGCCGTCAAGCGACAAAATCAGTGGGCGTGCTCACGATCCAGCAAATCACATTTGCGCGCTTCCAAAATAGGATAAAGCTCGCGCAAAGCGGCCGGTGTTTTATCGAGCGGAATGCGCGGGTGCAAATGGTGCACAATATGTGCGGTCATGGCCAGCGAACTCCAGACACCAAGCCAGCTTTTAAAGCCACGCGTGTCTTTATAGCGACCCGTCTCATGGCCGGGATAATGCGGCAGCCATGACAAGTAAACGCGAATGTAAATACTTGCCAATTTCAGCGGCAACCACCACAAAAGCAGGGCTTCCAGAGCATACCCATAAGCGGCAAAGGTGAATAATATGGCCATATGCGTCAGCAAAATGGCAATTTGCTCAATATAGGCGCGTTTGGCCTCCGGCGTTCCAAGACGCTCAAGGCAGGCGGCATAAGACTCGCTGTCTTTTGAATTCGGCTGAAATGAATTGATATTGAGTTTGATGGTCTGCCAGAGATTCTCACCTTTATTGAAGTTATGGTCGGGGTCCAATTCCGGCGTATTTGTGTGCTTGTGATGCTCCAAATGGGTCAGCCGCAAAATGCGATAGCCATAGGCCAGCGGAATAAGCGACAAATGGCCGATGGCTTCATTAAGCCAGCGCAATTTTTCGCCCGGACGGGCGTAAATATCGTGCTGTGCCTCGTGGCTCGGCAAATAAGAAAGGGTGATATTGACCGTGGCGATGATGAAGCCAAGCCAGAGCGGTATCGTATTCGTAAGGACCAACGGCCAAAGCGCCAGCCAGCAAGTCAGGTTCAAAACCGGCCATGCCACCATCGGCAGGGACAGCTTGCCCATATATTTGCGGGCAATTTCACGTTCCATTTTTGTCAGTTCGGCATCGCTGAGCCCGCTGACATCATAATCTGCTATTTTTTTGCTCATATCCATCTCCCAAATCGCAGAGCGAAAACGCCGTATAAGCCACCGAAAATCATGCAGGCGGTGTAAATCTGGCCGGATGTCGCTTGGATAGGCACCAGACTATGCAATGGCGTGCGTAAATACAATTCAGCCAGCACCGGCCCCAAAAAGCCGATACCGAACCAAACCGGCATCATTTTTAGTATTCTTGCAACGATCTCCATGCTGCAAGTCTAGCAGTTTTGAGGTCGCGGGGCAATAAGTGAAATAGTTTCACTTATATGGTTTTCAGCGCTTGCTCGATATCCGCAATAATGTCGTCAACATGCTCAATACCAATGGAAAGCCTCACATAACCGGGGGTTACGCCCGATGCCAGTTGGTCCTCGGCCGATAATTGGCTGTGCGTCGTGCTGGCCGGATGAATGGCCAATGAGCGCGCATCACCAATATTAGCGACATGATAGAGTAATTGCAGATTGTCGATGAATTTCTTGCCGGCTTCGACGCCACCTTCCAATTCAAAGCCCATCAGCGCCCCATAGCCACCGCTCATTACAGCATCGGCGCGTTTTTTTGCTTCGCCATCCATCAATGAAGGGTGAATGACCTTAATCACACCTTTTTGCTTGGTCAACCAGGCCGCCACGGCTGTTGCATTGTCGCAATGGGCGCGCATACGTAGTGCCAGCGTCTCCATGCCTTGTAGGAATTGAAACGCATTCATTGGTGACATGGCGCCGCCCAAATCACGCAGCAAAGTAGTGCGCGCTTTCAGAATATAGGCAATCGGGCCAAGCGGCTTCACTGCTTCGGTCCATACCGCGCCATGATAAGACGGGTCGGGCGAGTTGAGCAGCGGTTGACGCTCAACACCGGCGCCTTCCCAGTCAAAATTACCGCCATCGACAATCAGGCCACCGATTGATGTGCCATGCCCGCC
>CATDDF010000081.1 GCA_949498175.1 Alphaproteobacteria bacterium
CCTGAAATAAAAATTGATTGCTCAAGCAATTTGAGCAAATCTTCGCGGCGCGGGCGGAAGAGCGCAAAGCCGCTGTCGGGGCGACACGCAACACCACAAGTGTTTCCATAAATAATGACAAATAATTGGCCGAACGCGTTCTGCTAATTTAACTTTACCGTAGCGATAAATGCCTAATGCCTTTTGAAACATACCCCGAAGCAATATCGTGTAGGTGGCGTGTGTGATTAATGTTTTTTTTGAGCAGGTTTGGCCTTGTGGCCCGCATCCGCAAACGGGTCTACAACCTCCGGAAGGCAGTTGAGCGTATTCTTACCAGACGTTCGTTATATTATCCGCGACTGAGTTCACGCATCGCGCCATCCAGCCCCTCAAGGGTCAGCGGATACATGCGGTCATTGAACAACTGCTTGATAATCTGCAGGCTCGCCGTGTGTTCCCAATAGCGTTCGCCCAGCGGGTTAAGCCAGACACAATTTTCATAAATATCGGTCACCCGTTTCAGCCACAGTGCCCCCGGCTCTTCATTCCAATGTTCCACACTGCCGCCCTCATAGGTCACTTCATAGGGACTCATGCTGGCATCGCCGACAAAAATCACTTTGTAATCGCTGCCATAAGTATGCAGCACATCCCATGTGTCCATTTTCTCGGTATGGCGGCGCATATTGTCCTTCCACACGCCCTCATAGAGGCAATTATGGAAGTAGAAATATTCCATATTTTTGAACTCGCTGCGGGCCGCCGAAAACAGCTCTTCGCACAGGCGAATATGCGGGTCCATCGAGCCGCCAATATCGAAAAACACCAGCACCTTCACCTTATTGCGGCGTTCGGCAATCAGCTTAATGTCGAGATAGCCGGCATTGGCGGTTGATTTAATCGTGTCATCAAGGTCGAGCATATCGGCCTCGCCATCGCGGGCAAATTGGCGCAAGCGGCGCAGCGCGACTTTAATATTGCGCGTGCCAAGCTCGACCGAGTCGTCGAGGTTTTTATATTCGCGCTTGTCCCACACCTTCACCGCTTTGAAGTTTTTGTTTTTGTCTTGGCCGATGCGCACGCCCTCCGGATTATATCCGTCAGAGCCGAAGGGCGAGGTGCCGCCCGTGCCGATCCATTTATTGCCGCCTTCATGACGGCCTTCTTGTTCCTCAAGGCGCTTTTTCAGCTCCTCCATGATTTTGTCCCAGCCGCCCAGTTTTTCAATCTCGGCTTTTTCCTCATCGGTGAGGAATTTTTCGGTCAGGGTCTGCAGCCAGTCTTCGGGAATTTCGGCAATATCGCCTTCGCCCAGACTTTCCAGCCCCTTAAACACATGGCCGAATACTTGGTCGAACTTGTCGAGATTGCGCTCATCTTTCACCAGTGCCGATTTCGATAAATAGTAAAATTCCTCGACATTATTATCGATGACTTCATGGTCGAGCGCTTCCAAGAGCGAGAGATATTCGCGCAAGGAGACCGGCACATTGGCCGACTTCAATTCGTGGAAAAAATTGACGAACATATGGTTCGCTCCCGTTTAACCGCTCTAATTTCTTTCGCGACGCGCCAAAAAGGCAAGCCGCTCAAACAAATGCACATCTTGCTCGTTTTTGATGAGCGCGCCATGCAGCGGCGGAATCATCTTACCCGCATCCTGCTCGCGCAGCGTCTCAGGGTCAATATCTTCATTCATCAGCAGCTTCAGCCAGTCCAGCAATTCAGAGGTGGACGGCTTTTTCTTCAGGCCGGGCACGTCGCGCACTTCGTAAAAAGACGAAAGCGCGCTTTTCACCAAACGGTCTTTAATGTCGGGATAATGCACATTGACGATTTGGCTCATCGTGTCGGCATCAGGGAATGAAATATAATGGAAGAAGCAGCGGCGCAAAAACGCGTCGGGCAATTCCTTCTCATTATTCGAGGTAATGATGACCAGCGGGCGCTGCTCGGCCTTAATGGTCTCGCCGGTCTCATAGACATAAAATTCCATGCGGTCGAGTTCTTGCAGCAAGTCATTGGGAAATTCGATATCGGCTTTGTCAATCTCGTCAATCAACAGCACCACGCGTTTATCTTGCTCAAAGGCTTCCCATAGCTTGCCCTTATTGATGTAGTTTTTCACGTCTTTGACGCGCTCATCGCCCAGCTGGCTGTCGCGCAAGCGGGTGATGGCGTCATATTCATACAAGCCCTGTTGCGCTTTGGTGGTCGATTTAATGTGCCAGGTGATGAGCTCCATATCCAACGCTTTGGAGACTTCCTCGGCCAGCACGGTTTTACCGGTGCCCGGCTCACCCTTAATCAATAACGGACGCTCCAGCGTCAAGGCGGCATTAACCGCAATGCGCAAATCTTCCGTGGCAATATAATTCTCGGTACCCTGAAATTTTTCGGTCATGAATCTTCCCATTTTTGGCCTGACGGCAGAACAACCCTGATAAGGGTCACATATGGCGGCAGAGAGTAAGGGCAAGGGCAGGACGGTGCAAGCCCATATTGGTGGCGCGAGACGGTTTATCGCGGCTTGATTTTAAGTCTCAGATTGCATATAGAAAATGCGCCTGTCATTTGGCAGGGCATGTAGAAGAGACTTTTTAAAGAGGACCACATGGCGACGCGGCTACCGAAAAATTATGTCCCAAGCGATAAGGAACCGTTCATGAATGCCAAGCAGCGCGAATATTTTCGTCGCAAGTTGGTTGATTGGAAGGAAGACATCATCAAAGGTACGAAAGAGACGGTTATCGGGCTGCAAAATGAAAGCGTGCAGCACCCGGATGATGTCGATCGGGCTAATTCGGAAGCCGAAAAACAGCTGGAACTGCGCACCCGCGACCGCCATCGCAAGCTCATCAATAAAATCGATTCGGCACTGCGCCGCATTGAAGACAAGACTTACGGCTATTGCGAAGAAACCGGCGAGCCGATCAGCCTGAAGCGGCTCGATGCCAGGCCTATCGCCACTTTGGGACTGGAAGCGCAAGAGCGACACGAGAAACGCGAGCGCGTTTATCGCGACGACTGATTCTCTTAAACCTTTGGGATTTGTTCCCATTCATTACTTATTCACAGTGCCGTTTTCTTGGAAAATATAATAAAAACAAAGTGTTAAAATTGTTCTGGACAAATGGAACAAAATAAGAACATAATGTCTCATTGCTCGCCATGACGAGCTATGAAATAACGGAGGAGACATTATGGCTGAAGTGGTGAACCTCATGGAAAAGAGTGAAGAAAAGAAAAAGGCGCTGGAAGCAGCCCTTTCTCAGATTGAGAAAAATTACGGTAAAGGCTCGGTGATGAAGCTGGGCGACCCGGAAAATGTGGTGGAAATTGAAGCCATCTCGACCGGTTCGCTGGGCTTGGACGTGGCGCTGGGCATTGGCGGTTTGCCGAAGGGCCGAATTATCGAGATTTACGGGCCGGAAAGCTCCGGTAAAACGACTTTGGCGCTGCATACGGTGGCCGAAGCGCAAAAAACCGGCGGCATTTGCGGCTTTATTGATGCAGAGCACGCGCTCGACCCGGCCTATGCCAATAAGTTGGGCGTCAATATTGAGGAATTGCTGATATCGCAGCCCGATAATGGCGAACAGGCTTTGGAAATTGCCGATACATTGGTGCGCTCGGGCGCCGTCGATGTGTTGGTCATTGACTCGGTCGCCGCTTTGACGCCGCGCGCCGAATTGGAAGGCGATATGGGCGACAGTCTGCCGGGTCTGCAAGCCCGTTTGATGAGCCAAGCGCTCAGAAAGCTGACCGGTTCAATTTCGCGTTCCAATACAATGGTGATTTTCATCAACCAAATTCGGATGAAAATCGGTGTCATGTTCGGTTCGCCGGAAACCACGACAGGCGGCAACGCACTGAAATTTTATTCGTCTTGCCGTTTGGACATTCGCCGCATCGGCGCAATCAAAGATCGCGATGAAGTTATCGGCAACCAAACTCGCGTCAAAGTGGTGAAAAACAAAGTGGCGCCGCCTTTCCGCGTTGTTGAATTTGATATTCTCTATGGCGAAGGCATTTCGAAAATGGGTGAGCTGATTGACCTTGGTGTGAAAGCCAATGTGGTTGAGAAATCGGGTAGCTGGTATAGCTATGGTCCGCAGCGCATCGGGCAGGGTAAGGAAAACACCCGTAAATTCCTTATCGAGAACCCCGATATTGCGGCGGAGATTGAAGGAAAAATCCGCGCCGACGCCGGCCTGATTGATATCGAGGCTTTGACGCATGATGAAGCCAAAATGGCTGAAGGCCAAGACGAAGAACCACCCGTCGAAGAGGTGGCGGGATAATCCCACCCCTATCGGACATGAAAGGCCCGGCATTTGCCGGGCCTTTTTTCTTTGGCTTATGCCATTGAAAGTTTTCTTTACTGCGGCGTTTTTGTCTGTTTTGGGCCGCCTCGATGCGCCGCTAATGCTTGTCGCTCCGGCTCGGAGCGGTTACAACAGCGTAGGAGTTAGAGAAATATGTCGACAGGTTTGGCGGATATCCGCAGCGCATTTTTGGACTTTTTCGGTGAAAGAGAGCACGAGGTTGTCGCCTCAAGTCCGCTTGTACCGCTCAATGATCCGACGCTTTTATTCACCAATGCGGGCATGGTGCCGTTCAAAAACTATTTTACCGGGCAAGATGTGCCGCCTTATCCGCGCGCTGCATCCTCACAAAAATGCGTGCGCGCCGGCGGCAAACATAATGACCTCGACAATGTTGGCTATACGGCGCGCCATCACACATTTTTTGAAATGCTCGGCAATTTTTCTTTTGGCGATTACTTCAAGGAAGAGGCGATTGAGTATGCTTGGCAGTTTTTGACCAAGGAATTGCAAATTCCGAGTGATAAGCTGCTCGCCACGGTCTATGCCGAAGATGATGAAGCGTTTGATTTATGGCGTAAAATAGCCGGTCTGCCGGAACAGAAAATCATTCGCATTGCAACATCGGATAATTTTTGGGCGATGGGCGACACCGGCCCGTGCGGCCCGTGTTCGGAAATCTTTTACGATCACGGTGAAGCGATTGGCGGCGGCCCGCCGGGCAGCCCCGATGAGGATGGCGATCGTTTTATCGAAATTTGGAATCTTGTCTTCATGCAATTTGAGCAACAGGCTGACGGCACGCGCATTGATTTACCGAAACCGAGTATCGATACCGGCATGGGGTTGGAGCGTATCGGTGCGCTGTTGCAGGGTAAGCATGATAATTATGACACAGACCTTATCTACCATTTGATTGAGGCCTCGGCCGACCATTCCGGCCAAGCCATAGACAAAAACCATGCGGTCAGTCACCGTGTCATTGCCGACCATTTGCGCTCATCGGCCTTTTTGATTGCCGATGGCGTGCTGCCGTCGAATGAAGGGCGTGGCTATGTGCTGCGCCGTATTATGCGTCGCGCCATGCGTCATGCGCATATGTTGGGCACCAAAGAGCCGCTTTTATGGCAGCTTGTGCCGGCGCTGAAAACGCAAATGGCTGCCGCGTATCCTGAATTGGAACGGGCCGGCGCGTTAATTGTCGAAACGCTGCGCCATGAGGAAGAACGTTTCCGCGATATGTTGGGGCGCGGCTTGAAATTGCTTGACGATGAGTTGGGCAAAATATCCGGCGACACATTGCCCGGCGAGGTCGCATTCAAACTTTACGATACTTATGGTTTCCCGCTTGATTTGACACAAGACGCGCTGCGCGAGCGTAATTTGGCGGTCGATACGGACGGCTTTGATGCGGCAATGGAAAAACAGCGCGCCGAAGCGCGCGCAAATTGGAGCGGCTCGGGTCAGGAGGCGACCGAAGCGGTGTGGTTTGATTTGCGCAATGAGCATGGCGCAACGGAATTTGTCGGCTATCAATCAACCGTCGCCGAAGGTCAGGTTTTGGCCATTGTAAAAGACGGCAAGCCGGTGACCCAGGCCAAGAAGGGCGATGAGATTGCGCTCATGCTCAATCAAACACCGTTTTATGCTGAAAGCGGCGGCCAGGTCGGTGATACCGGCCTTCTGTCTGACGAAGACGGGCTGAAAATCGATATTAACGATACGCAAAAAATGCTCGGCGACGTGCATGTACTGCATGGCAAGGTGAGCGCCGGCAATATTGCTGTGGGCGCTTTGGTGCATCAGCAAATTGACGGTGAGCGTCGCGATGCCATTCGTGCCAATCACTCGGCCACCCATTTGCTGCATGAGGCGCTGCGCCGTGTGTTGGGCGATCATGTCACGCAGAAAGGTTCGCTGGTTAATGAGCATCATTTGCGCTTCGACTTTTCCCATCCGCGCGCCATGAACGATAATGAAATCGATGCGGTTGAGGCGATGGTCAATAATATTATTCGCCAAAATGATGAAGTAGCGACGCGCTTGATGACGCCTGATGAAGCGATTGAAGCGGGTGCGTTGGCATTGTTTGGCGAAAAATACGGCGAAGAAGTGCGGGTTTTGTCCATGGGGCTGGGACGCGATGACAATAATGATGCTGCCTATTCGGTGGAGCTATGCGGCGGCACCCATGTGCGCCGTCTCGGTGATATCGGGTTGTTGAAAATCTCGCAAGAAGGGGCGGTGGCCTCGGGCGTGCGTCGCATTGAGGCTCGCACGGGAGACGGGGCTTTGAAACAAATTGCAGCGCATGACCATGTACTGCATGCCGCGACCAATGAGTTGAAAGTGGCGGTTGAAGATTTGCCGGCGCGGATTGCCAAATTGGTAGAGGAACGCAAAAGCCTTGACCGCGAATTGACCGAGGTGAAGAAACAATTGGCTTTGGCAGGTGCGGGCGGTCAGAGCGGCGGCGAAAAAACCGCCAGTCGCAATGTCAATGGAACAGAATTTATGGCGCGCTGTTTGGAGGGATTGCCTGCCAAGCAATTGCGCGGTCTGGTCGATGAGGGCAAAAGTCAGATAGGTAGCGGCGTTGTGGTGTTTATTGGCATTGACGGCGACAAGGCAGGCATTGCCGTCGGCGTGACCGATGATTTGACCGATAAATATAGCGCAGTGGATTTGGTGCAGGCGGGCTCAGAGGCTTTGGGCGGCAAAGGCGGCGGTGGGCGTCCTGACATGGCGCAAGCCGGTGGCTCTAACATTGATGCGGCTGATACCGCCATTGCAGCCATTGAAAAACTGCTTTAGCCATTAAGCCGACATCGCCTTTTCAAGATTTTCATTGAGCTTGTCGAGAAAGCCTTCCGTACTCAACCATTCTTGGCCTTCGCCGACCAGTAATGCCAAATCTTTAGTCATGGAGCCGCGCTCGACTGTGCTGACGCAGGTTTTCTCTAACGTCAGCGAGAAATTTGCCAGCGCTTCGTTCTTGTCCAATTCAGCACGTTTGGAGAGGCCACGCGTCCAGGCAAAGATTGAGGCGATGGAGTTGGTCGAGGTTTCCTCACCGCGCTGATGGGCACGATAGTGACGCGTCACCGTACCATGTGCCGCTTCGGCTTCCATTGTTTTGCCGTCCGGCGTGAGCAGCACGGAAGTCATTAAACCGAGTGAGCCAAACCCTTGCGCCACCGTGTCGGATTGCACATCGCCGTCATAATTTTTGCATGCCCAGACAAATTTGCCGTTCCATTTCAAGGCGGCAGCGACCATATCGTCAATCAAACGGTGCTCATATTCAATGCCGAGTGTTTCAAATTTGTCCTTAAATTCGGTATTGAAAACCTCTTGGAACAAATCCTTAAAACGGCCGTCATAGGCCTTCATAATGGTATTTTTGGTCGAAAGATAAAGCGGCCAGCCGCGGTCAACGGCATAAAGCATGCAAGCGCGGGCAAAATCGCGAATGCTGTCATCAAGATTATACATGGCCATGGAGACGCCGCCGCCGGGGAAATCAAAAACATCAAATTCTTTGACCTCGCTGCCGTCTTCGGCTTCCCATTTCAGGGTTAACTTGCCTTTGCCCGGCACGACAAAATCAGTGGCACGATATTGGTCGCCAAAAGCATGACGGCCAATAACAATCGGATCGGTCCAGCCCGGCACAAGGCGCGGCACATTGCGACAAATAATCGGCTCTCGGAAAACCGTGCCGCCCAAAATATTGCGAATGGTGCCATTGGGCGAGCGCCACATTTCTTTCAGGCCAAATTCCTCAACGCGCGCTTCGTCAGGGGTAATGGTGGCACATTTTACGCCAACGCCGATTTCCTTAATCGCCTCAGCCGAGTCGATGGTAATTTGATCATTGGTGTCGTCTCGGGCTTCAATACCGAGGTCGTAATATTTCAAATCAATGTCGAGATAGGGCGTAATCAATTTATCCTTAATCATCTGCCAGATGATGCGGGTCATCTCATCGCCATCGAGTTCTACGATTGGGTTTTCAACTTTTATTTTTGTCATACTGGTCCCCTCGCGCCCCGTGTTTCGTAAGTCATATAGCAAAATGCGCGCATTGATTAAAGCCCGTCTTTGGCTTATTTCACCTTGATGGAAAGAAAAAAGCCATTACCTCCTGCGATAATTCTTGTCGGCGCCCAATTGGGTGAAAATATCGGCACGGTGGCGCGCGCCATGCTCAATTTCGGCCTCTCCGATTTGCGTTTGGTCAGTCCCCGCCCGGGTTGGCAAATGGAGCGCGCCATTAAAGCGTCCGCCGGTGCCGAAGCGTTGATTGAAAATCACCGCCTTTATGACACGGTGGGCGCAGCGACGACCGATTTGGGCTATGTGGTGGCGACCACGGCGCGACAACGCGATATGGTCAAACCAGTAGTCACACCGGCCGCTATGGCGAGTGCCATGCGGGCGCGGCAATCGGACAGCGACCTGCAGAGCGGTATCTTGTTCGGCTGCGAGCGTACCGGCCTCGATAATGACGATATTTCAATGGCCGATGCGATATGCAGCGTGCCGCTCAACCCCGATTTTTCATCGCTTAATCTGGCGCAGGCCGTACTGCTGATGGGCTATGAATGGTTTCAAAGCGGCGATACGACACCGGATGAAACGCTTGATCTGCATGACGCGCAACCGGCCACGCGTGGCGAGATAAATGCCATGTTCGACCATTTGGAATCGGCACTGGATGCCGCCGGGTTTCTGGCACCGCCGGAGAAAAAACCGGCCATGGCGCGCAATATCCGAAATATCTTCAATCGCAGTGCTTTAACAGAACAAGATGTGCAGACATTGCGCGGTATTGTGAACGCGCTTTTGCGCTGGCCGCGCGGCGCGCAAGATAAAGCATTAAAGCCGCGCGTCGCTGCCATTTCACGCGGTTTGCCCGACCCTGAGGCGGCATCGGAAAACGCACCCGAATAGGAAAAAATCCTGTTTGACATTGTGCGTGCCATGCGTATATTACGCGCCAATCGCGGGAAAACTCTCGCGCTTTTTATTTGAGCCAAGGTGAGGACAGCGCCGCATGAGCAAGCGCCTTTCGACAAAGTATAAAATTGACCGCCGCATGGGTGAAAACATTTGGGGTCGCCCGAAAAGCCCGGTCAACCGTCGTGATTACGGCCCCGGCCAGCACGGCCAGCGTCGCCGAGGCAAATTGTCGGATTTCGGCACCCAGCTGCGCGCCAAACAGAAGCTGAAAGGCTATTACGGCAACATTACCGAGAAACAATTTAAAGGCATTTATGCTGAAGCTGTGCGCGTGAAGGGTGATACCAGCGAGAATCTGGTCGGTTTGTTGGAAAGCCGTTTGGATGCGGTGGTTTATCGCGCCAAATTCGTAACAACCGTTTTCGCTGCGCGCCAATTCGTCAATCACGGTCATGTGATGGTCAATGGCCGTCGCTGCAATATCCCAAGCCGCCGTCTGAAAATCGGTGATGTGGTTGAGGTTCGTGAGAAATCACGCAACCTCAATGTTGTTTTGGAAGCGATTCAAAGCGCTGAGCGTGAAGTGCCGGAATATATGTCCGTTGATCACAGCAAAATGACAGCGTCACTGTCGCAAGTGCCACAATTAGCTGACATACCCTATCCGGTCCAAATGGAACCGAATCTTGTTGTCGAGTTTTACTCGCGCAATTAGAGCCTTTGCTTTGCGTTATGGCTCATATCGACAAAAAGCCTGCCGAATTTTGGCGGGCTTTTATTTTGCGTGAACCGCTTTTCAGACGGTTTCGATACCTTTTTCGTCGAGATAGGGGCGCAGCTCGCCTTCTTCAAACATCTCGCGGATAATATCGCAGCCGCCGACAAATTCACCCTTCACATAAAGCTGCGGGATGGTCGGCCAGTTGGAGAAGCTTTTAATGCCTTCGCGCAAATTTTCATCTTCCAGCACATTAACGCCCTTAAACGGAATGCCGACATGCGACAGGATTTGCACCACTTGGCCGGAAAAACCGCATTGCGGAAACACCGGTGTGCCCTTCATGAAAAGCACGACATCGGCACTGTCAATCTCGCCCTGAATGAAACTGTTTATATCGCTCATTTGCGTCTCCTTCGCATTGATTATGCGTTGTCCGGCACGCCGGTTTGCAGCGCCAATGCGTGTAATTCGTCGCCCATGCCGCCGTCAATTGCGTCATAGACCATTTTATGTTGCTGCACGCGGGTTTTGCCCTTGAATGCGGCCGATACAACGCGCGCCGCATAATGGTCTCCATCGCCGCGCAAATCGGTGATTTCCACTTCCGCGTCTGGCAAAGCGGCGCGTATCATATGTTCCAGTTCACCGGCGCTCATCGGCATGGCTGACCTCTATCCTTGCATCAGGGCCGGAAACCAGCCCTCATTCAGTTCATGCAATTGTGCAACTGATATGGTGACTGTATCACCGAATTTCAATTCTGCGCCAGTGGTGACGCCGATTTTGCCGAGCGGCAAGTTATCCGCCAATGCTTCCAAATCAGCTGCCTTATCGGCGGTAACGGCCAGCACATAACGTGCTTGGTCTTCGCCGAACCAAAAGCCGATATCACCTTCAACGCTGATATGCGCGCCAATATTATGGCCGATGCACATTTCTGCCAGTGCGACCGCCAGTCCGCCATCGGAAATATCATGCGCGGCGCTTAACAGGCCTTTGTCAATCGCTTGGCGGACAAATGTGCCATGAGCGGCCTCGCTTTGAAGGTCAACCGGCGGTGGCGCAAACACATCATCATTGGCCAGTATATCGCGCTGATAAAGCGAGGCACCCAAATGGCCCTTGGTCTCGCCCAGAAGATAAATCTGCAAATCGTTCTCGGTGAAGCGATTGCCGACAGCCTTATCCAACTGTTTCAGCAGACCGACACCGCCAATCGCCGGGGTCGGCAGAATGCCGGTCCCATTGGTTTCATTGTAAAGCGATACATTGCCCGATACGACGGGGAAGTCGAGTGCACGTCCGGCCTCGCCCATGCCTTCCAAACAGCCTACAAATTGCCCCATAATCTCCGGGCGTTCCGGATTGCCGAAATTGAGGCAATTGGTAATCGCCAAAGGCGTTGCGCCGGTCGCGCAGATATTGCGATAAGCCTCGGCTACGGCTTGTTTGCCGCCTTCTACCGGGTCAGCAAAGCAATAACGCGGCGTGACATCGGTGGATATGGCCAGAGCCTTCTGCGTGCCATGTACGCGCACCAAAGCGGCATCGCCGCCCGGACCGGCCAGCGTGTCGCCCATCACCATGGAGTCATATTGTTCGTAGACCCAACGGCGCGAGGCGATTTCTGATGAGGCCATCAGCGTGGTGAGCGCGGTGGCCATATCGGGCGCGTCATTGAGCAGGCTCTGGTCAAAGGCGGCGGCTTTCGGCGTCGGCTCATGCGGGCGGTCATATTCGGGCGCGCCATCGGCCAGCGGCCCCAATGGCATATCGGCAATGGTCTGCCCCTGATGGGTAACCACCATGCGCCCGCTATCGGTCAATTCACCGATAACGGCGAAATCCAGTCCCCAGCGGGAGAAAATCGTTTCCGCTTCCGGCTCGCGCCCGGGCTTCAGCACCATCAACATGCGCTCTTGGCTTTCCGACAACAGCATTTCATAGCCCGTCATATGGGTTTCGCGGCACGGCACTTTATCGAGATCGAGCAAAATGCCTACGCCGCCCTTATCAGCCATTTCTACCGAAGATGAGGTGAGACCTGCCGCCCCCATATCTTGAATGCCGATAATCGCGTCTGAGGCCATGAGTTCCTGACACGCTTCCAGCAGCAGCTTTTCGGTAAACGGGTCACCGACCTGCACGGTGGGGCGTTTTTCTTCCGAGGCATCGTCGAATTCTGCCGAAGCCATGGTCGCGCCGTGAATGCCGTCGCGACCGGTTTTCGAACCGACATAGACGACCGGCGAGCCGACACCTGTCGCGGCAGCGTAAAAAATCTTGTCAGTACGCGCCACGCCGACGCACATGGCATTGACCAGAATATTGCCATTATAACTTTTGTCGAAATTGATCTCGCCGCCAACCGTCGGCACCCCAATACAATTGCCATAGCCGCCTATACCGGATACGACACCGGCCAATAGGTGACGGGTTTTGGCATGATCCGGCTGGCCGAAGCGCAGCGCGTTGAGATTGGCAACCGGGCGTGCGCCCATTGTGAAAACATCGCGCATAATGCCGCCAACGCCGGTGGCTGCACCCTGATAGGGCTCGATGAAAGAAGGGTGATTATGGCTTTCCATTTTGAACACCGCCGCATCGCCGTCGCCAATATCAATGACACCGGCATTTTCGCCCGGACCTTGGATGACCTGCGGGCCATCGACCGGCAGTTTTTTCAACCATTTGCGCGATGATTTATACGAACAATGCTCAGACCACATGACCGAGAACACGCCCAATTCGGTATAATTGGGGGTGCGTCCCATATGGTCGCACACCATTTGATATTCGTCAGGCGTCAGCCCATGCTCAGCGACAACCGCCTCGGTGATTTCCGTGTCGTTAATATGGCTCACGATAAAGCCTCCACAATGCCTGAAAACATGCGCTTGCCGTCTTCACCGCCCAGCGCGGTCTCGGCGCGTCGTTCGGGATGCGGCATCATGCCGACAATACGGCCCGACGGGTCGCAAATACCGGCAATATCGAGGCAGGCGCCATTGGGATTGTCGCCGTCTGCATAGGTAAAGGCGATACAATCCTCGTCTTGCAAACGTTTCAACGTATCATCATCAGCGAAATAATTGCCTTCATTATGTGCCACCGGCACAGTAATTTCTTCGCCAGCTTCATATTGTGCGGTGAAGGCGGTTTTATTATTGGTGACGGTGAGGCGGGTATTGCGGCAAACAAAGTTCAGCCCCTTATTTTGCATCAAAACGCCGGGCAAAAGGCCACATTCGGTGAGCACTTGAAAGCCGTTGCAAATACCCAAAACGGCAGCGCCCTTTTTGGCCTGCGCCACCACTTCGCGCATAATCGGGCTATTGGCGGCCATAGAGCCGCAGCGCAAATAATCGCCATAAGAAAACCCACCGGGCAGAACAATCAAATCGCTTTTCGGCAGTTCGCTATCGCCATGCCATGCCATAAGTGGCGCTTTGCCCATCGCCGCTTCAATGCACACGGCAACATCACGGTCGCAATTTGACCCGGGGAATACAATCACCGAAGCCTGCATATCAGGCCTCACCATCAAGATGGATTTGGTAATTTTCAATCACCGTATTGGCAAGCAGCTTCTCGCACATATCGGTGAGCGCAGCCTCGGCCCTTTTAGGGTCGCTTTCAGTCAGATTGACCTCAATCAGCTTGCCTTGGCGCACTTCGTCAACGCCGCCAAAGCCCAACTGACCCAGCGCATTTTCAATGGCTTTGCCCTGCGGGTCCAGCACACCGTTTTTCAAAGTAATGTGAATGGTCGCTTTCATAATCTCTTATGCCTCTTCAATATCGCTCATCAAACCCAGCCGCTCGGCCACTTGTTGATACGCATCTACCATACCGCCCAGATTTTGCCTGAAGCGGTCCTTGTCCATTTTTTCATTTGAATCGATATCCCAAAGGCGACAGCTATCGGGACTTATTTCGTCGGCCAGAACAATGCGCGTGCCGTCATCGCTTTTGACGCGCCCGAATTCCAGCTTGAAATCGACAAGGCGAATGCCGACATCGGCAAACATTTCAACCATGCGCTGATTGATCTTCTTGGCCAGAGTGACGATTTCGGCCAGTTCCTCGGCGCTGCACAAGTTAAATACCGCAATATGATCTTCGCTGATAAGCGGGTCGCCAAGCGCATCATCCTTATAGTAAAACTCGACCAGCGGGCGAGGCAGGGCATCACCCTCGGTCAGCCCCAGCCGCTTGACCAGCGAACCGGCGGCGATATTGCGCATCACCACTTCGAGCGGAATAATCTCGGCAGCGCGAATGAGCTGTTGGCGCGGGCTTATTGTTTCGATGAAATGGGTCGGCACGCCGATTTTTTCAAGCTCCGCGAAAATAAATTCCGAAATACGCAAATTGAGAATGCCCTTGCCGCTCATGATTTCATGCTTCCCGGCATTAAAGGCGGTGGTGTCATCTTTGAAATATTGCACCAGCGTGCCGTCTTCAGGGCCTTCAAAAAGCACTTTGGCTTTACCCTCGTAAATGCGACGACCTTTGGGCATATCGTGCGACATAAATTGTCTCCGTCAGATGACCGATAAATTAATTAATGCGGTTGATTCGAGCAATTAAGATTCACCGAAAACGCGGTTAAAAATCGTCTCGACATGTTTGAAATGATAGCCGAGGTCAAACAGCGCATCCAAATCCCCATCGCTTAACACGACCTCGTCATCACCCTTGAGCAGGTCAAGAAATTGCCCCTCGCCGCGCCAAACCGGCATGGCATTGCGCTGCACCAGCCGATAAGCGTCCTCACGGCTGACACCGGCTTGCGTTAGAGCCAACAACACGCGCTGCGAATGCACCAAGCCGCCCAGCTTGTCGAGATTGGCCTGCATGCGCTCGGGATAAACAACCAGATTTTCAACCACATTGGTCAGGCGCACCAGCGCAAAATCCAGCGTGATGGTAGCGTCAGGGCCAATCATTCGCTCGACCGAGCTATGCGAAATATCGCGCTCATGCCATAGCGCGACATTTTCCATCGCCGGCACCGCCATGCCGCGCACTAGCCGCGCCAGACCGGTCAGGTTTTCGGTCAAAACCGGATTGCGCTTATGCGGCATGGCCGAAGAGCCTTTCTGGCCTTCTGAGAAATATTCCTCCGCCTCGAGCACCTCCGTGCGCTGCAAATGACGTATTTCGGTGGCCAGTCTTTCCATTGATGAGGCGATGACGCCCAATGTGGCAAAAAACATGGCGTGGCGGTCGCGCGGAATAACTTGCGTCGAGACCGGCTCAACCGCCAACCCCATAGCATCGGCAACATGCGCTTCCACTGACGGGTCAATATTGGCAAAGGTGCCGACCGCGCCGGAAATGGCGCATGTGGCTATCTCTTTACGCGTAGCCACAAGGCGATCGCGGCAACGGTCAAATTCGGCATATGCTTGTGCCAGTTTCAACCCAAACGTTGTCGGCTCGGCATGAATGCCGTGACTGCGCCCGATTGTGGCGGTCATTTTATGTTCCATAGCGCGCTTTTTTATGGCCGCGAGCAAAGCGTCCATATCGTCGAGCAAAATATCGCTGGCGCGCATAAGCTGCACATTGAAACATGTATCCAGCACGTCTGATGAGGTCATGCCCTGGTGGACAAAGCGCGCCTCCGGCCCGACATGTTCCGACAGGCTGGTCAGAAAGGCGATGACATCATGTTTGACTTCGCGCTCAATCTCATCAATACGGTCAACGTCAAAGCCGCCTTTTTCGCGCACCGCTTTGGCCGCATCTTCCGGCACAATGCCCAGTTCAACCATCGCATCAAGGGCGTGGGTTTCGATTTCCAGCCAAATGGAAAAGCGGCTTTCAGCCTCCCAAAGGGCGGTCATATCAGGACGGGCATAGCGTGGAATCATCAGAACTCTCCTTACCGTTTCGGCTTACCAGAGTCGGCGCGGGCAATAAAGCCGAGGCGGTGATTTAAGTGTGTGTAGCCTCACAAAAGCCCTTGCGATTTAAAACTCAGCACCTCGCCACGCGCGACAATGAGATGGTCGTGCAGCGCAATATTGAACTGGCGCGCCAGATCGCGCAGCTTATAGGTCATATCAATATCGGCCTGCGAGGGCGACGGGTCACCGCTGGGGTGGTTATGCGCGATGATGAGAGCGGTGGCGTTAAGCGCCAAAGCGCGCTTCATCACTTCGCGCGTATAGACCGGCGTATGGTCAACCGTGCCGCGCCCCATAATTTCATCGGCAATGATGCGGTTTTGCTTGTCGAGAAACAGCACGTGAAATTCTTCGATTTTGTTTTCGGCCATTTTGGTGCGGCAATAAATGACCAAATCATCCCAATTGGCCAGCAAGTCGCCTTTCAGTATTTTCGATTGGCCAAGCCGCAGCGCGGCGGCGCGAATGGTCAGAAATTCATGCACAACGCGCTCGGTAATACCCTTAAACTTCAGTAATTCCTCAGGCGGCGCGGATAACACGGCTGAAATATCTTTGAAGTGGGTAATAAGTTCGCGCGCAAGCTCTTTGACGTCGCGGCGTGGAATGGCGCGAAACAACACCAATTCGAGCAATTCATGGTCGGCCAGAGATTTCGGCCCGGCGCGTTCCAATCTTTCGCGCAAGCGCTGGCGATGGCCTTCTCGGGGGTCTTTCGCTTTCTTGGCAGGTATCGGTTTTTGTTGTTTTTCCTGCACATCGGCCTCCTAGCCGGACGGGTTTTTATGCGGCGTATCGCTGCCGTTTTGCGATTTGGTGAAAATCTCGCAGCCGGTGGCGGTAATGCCGACCGAATGTTCATATTGCGCTGACAAAGTGCGGTCGCGGGTGACGGCGGTCCAACCGTCACCGAGAATTTTGACCGCCGGTTTGCCGAGATTGAGCATCGGCTCAATGGTAAAGAACATGCCCTCGCGCAGGGTCAGCCCTTCGCCGGAGCGGCCATAATGCAGAATATTCGGCGTATCGTGGAAAATACGCCCCAAGCCATGCCCACAAAAATCCCGCACCACGGCCAAGCGCTGCACTTCCGCATAAGATTGAATGGCATGGCCGATATCGCCCAAAGTGGCACCCGGACGCGCCGCCTCAATGCCTTGCATCATCGCATCATAGGTCACATCCATCAGTTTTTGCGCTTTCACCGAAGTTTTGCCGAGTGCATACATGCGGCTATGGTCGCCATGCCAGCCTTCATGATAGAGCGTCACATCGACATTCATAATATCGCCTTCGCGCAGCACTTTGTCGCCGGGAATGCCGTGGCAAACAACATGATTGATAGAGGTGCAAATGGATTTCAAAAAGCCGCGATAATTAAGCGGGGCAGGGACAGCCCCCAAATCACGGATAATTTCGACCGCCTTGTCGTCGAGAAAACCGGTGGTGACACCCGGCTTGACGAATTCGCCCAGCATATCCAGCGTCTGGGCGGCCATGCGGCCAACCGTGCGCATGCCCTGAAAATCCGTTTCCGTGTGGATTTTGATTTGGCCCGTATTCTTCAACGGCGCGAGGCTGGCTTCGATAAAGTTCATTCTTCTTCTCCGACCCGTTCATTACCACATTGGCGCGGCTTGTGTCGACAAGACCGGTATATGCCGCTTGTCATATGGCGTTCAAAAGCTAAATTGCGCCAAAGAAGGAAAATTTCAATGACAGATAAAAAACAAATTACCGCCGCCATGCTGATTATCGGCAATGAAGTGCTGTCGGGGCGCACGCAAGACAAAAATCTTGCCTTTGTCGGCAATGCGCTGGGCGAGATTGGCATTGATATGAAAGAAGTGCGTATCGTGCCCGATGAGCAAGATGAAATTGTTGAGGCGGTTAATGCGCTGCGCGCAAAATATACTTATGTCTTCACCTCGGGCGGCATTGGTCCGACGCATGACGATATTACCGCCGATTGCATTGCGGCGGCTTTTGGTGTGTCGCTGGATATGCATCCGCTGGCCACGCAATTATTGGAAGCGCATTATGAGGCGCAGGGCATTGAGTTCAACGCGGCGCGCGCGCGCATGGCGCGCATTCCCGATGGCGCCAGCCTGATTGACAATCCGGTTTCGACCGCGCCCGGCTTTCGCATCGGCAATGTGCATGTCATGGCCGGTGTGCCGAAAATCATGCAAGCAATGATGGAAAATATTTTGCCGACTTTGGAAGGCGGCGAAAAACTGTCTTCCGTCACCATTACCGCGCAAGTGCCGGAAGGCTCGATTGCCGAAGCAATGGAAAAACTGCAAGGCGAGCATCCGCATGTCAGCATCGGCCTGTATCCGTTTTACGGCGCTGACGGCGCAGGCGTCAGCGTGGTGGCGCGCGGCCGCGATATGGCGGCGCTGGCCGAAGTGGAGGCGGCTGTGAAGCAGCAATTCACCGATATGGGCATGGCTTTGATCGAGCGTCCACCACCGGCTGAGTTTTTGAAGGGTTAAAGGCAAAACCTTTCAATTGATTTAACTTATTGAAAATAGCTTGCTTCACCCGTGCATCTGATTGTGCAAGGTTCTGTCTGTGCGCCAAATGACGAATGGCGCGCGGGGCAGTGGAGTGCCTCTGAGCCAGCGGCAGAGCTGCTTTGAATCTTCAAGGCGGTTTGCGCTTTTTTAAGCCTCTGTCGTCAACCTCGTCATCACGACTTCGGTCGGGGTGACGGCGGAATAAAATAACCTTCGGTGAATACGCCGTTGTCACGCTGGTGATGGTACTCCACTGCCCCGGCACTCGCTTTTGCGAGTGCCGTTTTCCGCTAAGGAGAAAGGGGGCGGTGATGAAAAAAGACGAAAAAGAATTGCGCGAATTGGAGCCGTTTTTATTGCCGCATGAGCGCGCGCATGTGGCGGCAAATTTGGTTTACTGGCGCAGAAAAAGACGCATGTGGCGCCGCATGGTGGCGCAGAAAATCGTCTCCGAGGCCAAAATGAAAGCTTATGAAAAAAACAGCACTGAGATGCCGCTCAAACATATTCTGGCACTGGCCGACAGGCTGTCGGTCAATGGCGCTGCTTTGACGGCGCCACGAAAAACACAAACCTTACAAAAAATTTAATTTTCTTTTGCAGTGAAAATGCGCAGAGTATTTCTACCAATTAGGGAGGTTCTTATGAAAAAGACTGTTTCTGCTCTGGCCGTAGCTGCCATGTTCGCTCTGCCGAATGCTGCTGTTGCCTTGAATTCAAGCTTTGATGCCATGTCACAATCGGGCAACCACAAATTCTATGTGTGGTGCACCGGTAAAGATGACTACCCCGCCACGCAAGCCGGCGATAATGCAAAAGCCGCGCAAGCCGCTGTTGCTTCAAAAGCCGGCAGCAAGTGCTGGCCGGTATGGCAAGGTCTGGAAAACTAAGCTTTTCGACCTATAATGTTTAACGGCGGTCTTTCGGGCCGCCGTTTTTCTATGCGGCGATGAAAGAGGCGGAAATGAAAATGTCAGTATTGGCGGGGCTCGCATTGGTCTTCGGTTTGGGGGTGTTGCTGTCGGCGTGCGGCAGCAATGTCGGGCGGCCGCTCGGCGGCGATGCGCCCTATCATCATTTGGAAAACGGATTTCGCAATCCGCCTGACAGCCCCAAGCGATATATTCCATTCACGCGGCGCATGAAGTTTTTCGGCCAAGCCATATGGCGCAACGCAGTCAGCGAAGCGCCCAGCATTCCGCGCGACCATGCGATAAAGCGCGACGCGGCCAAGGCGCAATTGGCAGCTATGGGCGATGATGATTTCGTCAGCTGGATTGGCCATGCAACATTTCTGGTGCGCCTTGATGGCGTCAATGTGCTGACCGACCCGGTGTTTTCACGCCGTGCCAGCCCGATATCTTTCACCGGCCCGGCGCGGCTTGTGCCGCCCGGTCTGTTTATCGAGGATTTGCCGCCGATTGATGTGGTGGTCATCAGCCACGCTCATTATGACCATCTCGATACGGCGACGCTCGACAAATTGCCCAATAAGCAGCGCATTACCGCCGTGGTGCCGCTTGGCTTGGGCAAATATTTCAAGGGCTATGGCGATGTGCGCGAGGTTGATTGGTATGATGAGGTGAGCTTGCCGTCTGATAATGGCGGGTTCAAACTGACCGCCTATCCGGCCGTGCATTGGTCAAACCGCTCACTATTCGACATTAACCGCACTTTGTGGATGTCTTACGGCTTTTCCGCCGGTGGCCGTTCCGTGTTTCATACCGGCGACACCGAAACCCATCCCAGCCTGTTCAGCGAAATCGGTCAACATATGAGCGACAATCATGGCGGCTGCGATCTCGGTCTGATGAGCATTGGCGCTTATGCGCCGCGCGACTTCATGCGCGGCGCGCATATGGACCCGGAAGGCGGCGTTGCTATGGGCCGCGAAGTCGGCTGCAAGCGCATGGTGCCGATGCATTGGGGCACGTTCATTTTGTCGTTTGAGCCGTTTGACGAACCGCGTCAGCGCTTTGTCGAGGCGGCGGGTAATCAATCGCTGGTGATGAAAATCGGCGAAACCCTCAAAATGCAGGATATTTCCAACTGACGGCGCGGCAATTCATGCTATAGAAAGCGCGTTCCGGCGCGGCCTCGTGGTGGAATTGGTAGACACAGCAGACTTAAAATCTGCGGCTCGATTAGAGCGTGACGGTTCGAGTCCGTCCGAGGCCACCATCTTTCTCATGACCAATGAGTTTTTTGAGCCCTCATGGCGCGGCGCTTTGCGCCGCCGGCGGAAGGCGCACTATAACTCGCTTTGCTCGGCAAGTGCTTTTACCGTCCGAGGCCACCACGCTGAAGGTGCTCGGCAGCTTTGCTGCCCCAGCGCGCCCTGCGCCAGCGCAGTGAGCGAAGCGAACGAAGTCGGTCATATCTCTTCTCCAATATATAGCTTTGCAGGGTAAGCCAAACGCGATGCGCTTTGCGCCGCCCTTACTCGGTGTAAAGCGCGCGGTCGAGGAAAGTGCGAATGTCTGCCGCGGTTTTTTCGGGCATTTCTTCATGCGCCAAATGGCCCGCTTGCGGATACAGCTTCAACAGGCTGCCGATGATTTGCGTATTCATGGCAATGCCGTATTTCGGGTCAATGAGGCGGTCTTGCGAGCCCCAAATCAGCAGCGTCGCAGGGTCGACAGCGCGCAAAAGCGGCTCCAGCGAAGGCTCCAAATGGCTTTCCGAAAAGCGTTTAATGCTGGCATCGCGCGAGCCGGCCATGCGCAGCAATTCCCAATAGCGGGTGACCATTTCATCGGTGGCGAAATTATCAGGGTCGGCGACGACCCCCTCCAATGTATCGGCGACCAAAAAGCGCGGTGTGAAATAACGCATCAGCCGTAGGGCAATATCCGAGCCGACAAGCGCGAACGCCCCGACGGAAGAATCATTTTCATCACGCTCCATGCCGCCCGACGACACCAGCACCAGCGCATCCACCTCGCGCGGGTGCATGAGCGCATAACGCAAAGCCACGCCGCCGCCCATGCTGTTGCCGACCAAGGTGACCGATTTGAAATCATAAAGCTCAATTACCTCGCGGGTGAAATTGGCCATGGCGATATTGGAATAATCTTCTTGCGGCGTGGCGCCGGTCAGCCCGTGGCCGGGCAGGTCAAAACTGATGAGCCGATAATCATCTTTCAATTGCGCGACCAGCGGCTCCCACGTATGCAGCGACGCATTGGAGCCGTGCAAGAGAAATAGTGGCGGCTTATCTTTATTGCCCTGGTCGCGAATATGCACTTCCGCCCCGGAAGGCAGAAAATAAAAGAAGGATTTTTCATTGGCGTATTTGTCAATCAGCTCTTGCTTGGTCAAATCTGTGGCAATCATCAGGCTGGAAAAAAGCAATAGCACGACGAACAGGCCGATTATGGCCAGCGCCCCATATCCTAACGTCTGTAGAATTTTCCCCATAGCGGGTAAAGTGCGTCTGTTCGAGACACATCGCAAGAAAATTTAGCTTTTTGGGATGCTAGTTTTTGAAGCGAAAACGGGTCGAGCAATAAGGGCAAACGATTTCATCTTCGCTGCCCATATCGAGATAAATATGCGGATGGTCATAGGGCGGCTCAGCCCCGATGCATTCAAACTCTTTGACCGACACAAAAACTTCGTGTGCGCCATCATTATTGCTGATTTTCGGGGTCGCTGACTGCGCCATGTTTTACCTCGTGTGACTCGCGGCGTTTATAACCGTTTGCCAAAGCCAGAGCAAGAAAAGAGCCTTCGGATTCTCAGCAGCAACCGCAGCCGCCAAGCGTTGCATCGCCGTTTTCATGCCCGCCCTCGCCGTGCCAGGCTTGCGCGATGGACTTGGCAGAAAATTCGGCTGTGGCATCGAAATCATCTTTCGCTTGCTGCATCATTTTCTTGTCGGTCAGCACGTCAATCGCTGTCATGGCGAGAGATTTGGCACCGTCAATGACGGCTTTATCGCCGCGCTCCGAAGCGGCCCATTTGGCAAATTCCGGATTATGAATGACCACGCTAGGCGGCGCACAGGCAATCATCGGGTGAATTGACGGCACGCGGTGGCTGATATTGCCCATATCGGTCGAACCGGCGCCGCTGGTCGGCATTTTCTCCAGCGGGAAAAAATCGCGGCCCAAGCTTTCGGCGTTTTGCTTATAGCGCTCGGCAATCGCCCAGCTATCTTTAATCTCCAAATAATCGCCCAGCGCCCAGTCAATCTGCACCTCGCAACCGGCGGCCAGCGCCCCCGCCTCAAAGCAATTTTGCACGCGCTTTTTCAAATCAGCCAAAGCAAGGCCGTTTTCCGCGCGCACATAAAATGTGCCGACTGCATGGTCGGGCACAATATTGGGGGCCAATCCGGCCTCATTGAATATGCCGTGAATGCGTTCGCTTTGTTTGATGTGCTGACGCAATTGGGCAATCGATTGATAGGCGGTCACCAGCGCGTCCAGCGCATTAACACCGGCAAACGGCATGGCCGAGGCATGTGCCGCCTTGCCGGTATAGGTGACGCGCACCTCATTGACTGCAAGGCTTGGCATGGTGATGAGGTCAATACCTGCCGGATGCACCATCATGGCCGCGTCCAGCCCGTCAAACGCGCCTTGCCGCGCCATTAATTCTTTGCCATTGCCGCTTTCTTCAGCAGGGGTGCCGAGATAGCGCACTTTGCCGGGCAATTCGCCGTTCAGTTTGGCCAGCGCCAAAGATGCGCCAAGGCCGGTTGTGGCAATAATATTGTGTCCGCAGGCATGGCCGATGCCGGGCAGGGCGTCATATTCCGACAAAATGCCGACTTCGGTGTCGCCTTCGCCAAATGAGGAAATAAAGGCCGTATCCAAGCCGCACGCATGGCGCTCAACCGTCAGACCCGCCGCTTCCACCTTGTCGGTCAAAAGGCCGTGGGCAAATTTTTCTTCAAAAGCGATTTCCGGTCTGGCGTGAATGGCGTGGCTGGCTTCGACCAGCTCATCGGCCATGCCGTCAATAATATCGCAAACTTGTTTTTTCAGTTCGGCACTCATGGTGACGCTCCTATCCAATTTTAAACGGCATGCCCAGCAGCATACCCGCATCGACAACCAGCAATTGACCCGTCACATGGGCACTGGCGCGACTGGCGAAAAACAATATAGGCCCTTTCGTATCGTCAGGGCTTCCGGCGCGTCCCATTGGCGTGCTGTTGCGTTGGCCTTCGGCAATTTGCTCGAACACTTCATCGCCAAAGGCGTTGCGAAACCAATCCGTGCCGACAAAGCCGGGGCACACCGCATTGACGCGGATATTTTCCGGCCCCAATGAACGCGCCAGCGCCAATGTCATTGAATTGAGCGCACCTTTGGAGGCAACATAAGCAATCGATGAGCCAATGCCGCGCACACCGGCGACTGAGGAAATATTGACCACGGACGGCGCATCCGACTTCGCCAAATGCGGCCGCGCATGTTTGATCATTTGATAAGGGCCGATAAGATTGAGGGCATAAATCTGCTCGAAATCTTCGGCGTTCAGCCCTTCCAAATCATCATGGTTCATGAATTTTGTCGTGCCGGCATTATTGACCAGAATGTCCAAGCGGCCCCATTTGTCCATTGCCGCTTCAACCAGTGTCTTGCAATTCGTATCGTCGGAGACATCGGCCCGCACGGCAATCGCGTCACCACCGGCCGTTTTGCAGGCGGCAACGACTTTGTCGGCGGCTTCGGCATTTTTGGCGTAATTAATAACCAGCTTGCCGCCGCCCTCGGCCATACCAATCGCTGCAGCTTCACCAATTCCGGCTGAAGACCCCGTAATAATTGCAACTTGCTCTGAAAAATCCATTCTCAACTCCCCTTAAAGTCCGGCTTGCGCTTTTCCATAAAGGCGCGGCGACCTTCTCTATAATCGGCACTGGAAAGGCAATCTGCAAGGCGTTTTTTAATCTCTGCGCTGTCGGCATGCGGGTTGTCGAGAATAAATTTACTGGCCTGCAAACTCATCGGCGCATTGGCCGAGATTTGCCTTACCAATTCGGCGAGAACGGTCTCAAAATCATCCGCCGTGGCAGCCAGAGTGATGAGGCCGTTATTGAGCGCCTCATCGACACCCAAATTGGCGGCGGTGAAGATAATGCGCTTGGCTTCCGACACGCCGACCAGTCGCGCCAGCTGATGCGTGGCATTGGCCGGATAGGCAAGCCCCAGCTTTCCGGCAGGAATACCGAAACGGCTATCGGCGCGCGCCAAGCGCAAGTCACACGCTGCGGCAATGCCCAAGCCACCGCCAATGCAATAGCCTTCAATGGCTGCCAAAGTAGGTATCGGGCAAGCGGCAATGGCGTCAAAGGCGGCAATGGTGGCGCGGTCGAAATCGGTGCCTTCAGGACCGCTCAACACTTCTTCGAATTGCGCAATATCCGCCCCGGCAACAAAAGCTTTGCCGCCGACACCGCGCAAGATGAGCAAGCGCATATTGTCGATGGCTGCAAATTTCTGCATCAAAGGGGTGATGGCCTGCCAACCTTCTAGGTCGATGACATTGTGCTTTTCCGGCAGATTGAAAAGCACATGGCCAATGGCGCCATAATCGGTATTTTGCACTCCGGCAAGCAGCCGCGCTGCGCCGCTTTCAATCATTTGCGTGTCGGGCGGTAAAAGCGCGCTCATTTATCTTCCTCGCGGTAAAATTTCATCCTGCTTCTTGTCAAAATTTGCATGGTGAAAGGTTGCTTGCCAGTGAATCCAGCAAAATGGTATCTTGAAGTGCAATTGGGCGAAAGCCAAAATGGAAGTGAATATGACCGAAACGGCAAAAAAACTCGCGACAGTCGATCCTGTATGGTCGCAAATTCGCGAAGATGCGACGAAAATGGCGGAAAACGAACCGACTTTGTCGGGCTTTTTGCACGCCACAATTTTGAATTTCGAGCGGCTGGAAATGGCGATTGCGTCGCATTTGTCTGAAAAACTGGCCAATTCGGAAATCGGCGCACGCAGTTTGTGCGAGGTTTTTGAAGAGGCGTTTAGTGACAATAAAGCGATTAGCGAAGCCATGCGCGCCGATATTGTGGCGCATTTTGACCGCGATCCCGCGTGTCGCAGCTATGTGGATCCGGTGCTTTATTTCAAAGGATTTCTTGCATTGCAGACCTATCGCGCCGCCAATTGGTTGATTGGTGAAGGTCGTCGCGGCATGGCGCTGTATTTGCAAAATCGCGCCTCGGAAGTGTTTCAGGCCGATATTCATCCGGCCGCCAAAATCGGCAAAGGCGTGTTTATCGACCATGCTACCGGCGTGGTTATCGGTGAAACGGCAGTGGTCGGCGATGATGTATCCATGCTGCACGGCGTCACCTTGGGCGGCAGTGGTAAGGAGGGTGGCGACCGCCATCCGAAAATCGGCGATGGTGTGTTGATTTCTGTCGGTGCCAAAGTGCTTGGCAATATTCGTGTCGGTGAGTGCGCCAAAATCGGCGGCGGCTCGGTGGTGCTGACCGATGTTCCGGCTTACCAGACGGCGGTCGGTGTGCCGGCCAAAATTGTCGGTAAGGTAACAACGCCGGAACCGTCGCGCCAAATGGACCATTCGGTCGGCGAGGACGGCGACGCGATTTAATCATTAAACCGAAAGTCTTAAGGGGGGGATTTGGTATGGGCAGACTGTCAGGAAAAACCGCATTTGTTTCGGGCGGGGCAAAAGGGTTAGGCGCAGAAATGGCGCGCGCCATGCACGAAGAAGGGGCCAATGTCATGGTCACCGATGTGCTGGAAGATGAAGGCATCAAATTGGCCGATGCACATGAAAATATGCAATTCATGACCCATGATGTGACCGATGAGGCGCAATGGCAGGCGGCGATTGACGCGACGTTGGAAAGCTTTGGCGGACTTGATGTGCTGGTCAATAATGCCGGTATTGTGCACGACGCGACGCCGCTTGAAGAGACATCATTGGCGCAATGGCGTCATGTCATGGCGGTTGATCTGGACGGCGTGTTTCTGGGGGCAAAATATGCGGTGCGCGCCATGAAGGATAAAGGCGGCAGCATTATTAATGTATCATCGATTTACGGTATTGTCGGCTCGGCGGCGCAAGCGCCTTATCACGCAGCGAAAGGCGGCGTGCGTCTTTTGACCAAAGCCATGGCGGTAGAAATGGGTGCTCTGGGATATAAAATTCGTGTCAATTCGATTCATCCGGGCTTTGTCGGCACTGATATTTTGCGCGAAGGCATTAAGCTGGCCGTCGAAAAAGGCGCGATGGATGGCGAGAACGAAGCCATTGAAGCCTTGACGCTTGGCACTCCGGCAGGGCGCTTGGGTGTGCCGCGCGATATTGCCAATGGCATTGTGTTTTTGGCCTCTGATGAGTCGGAATGGATGACAGGTGCCGAGCTGGTCATTGACGGCGGTTTCACAGCCCAGTAGCTTGCAGGAATTATTTTCGGAGGTTTTCCATGAACAATGATGAAATCATTCGCGTGCAGACTTATCTGCGGCTCAAGTTTCAAAACGATATGCTGACGCTGAAGCGTGGCGCGAAAGACGATATGGTGGAAGTGTTTATGGAAGATGAGTTTATCGGCACATTGTTCCGCGATGATGAAGAGGGCGAAATTTCCTACGCCTTCAACATGGCAATTTTGGAATTTGACCTGCCGACGCTCTAGTCAGTTTTGACGTCGCGCCGCGGCGCGGAAATTACGGATCATTTCACGCACATCGCGGTCAATGGCTTCCCATTGCGCCAAATGAACACGCTTGAAAACATAGCTGACCTGCGCCGATGTGCCGAGATTGAAGCGGCTTTCGCAAGTCGGGTTTTCGTGTTTCACAATATCGCAAATGAAAAGCGGGGGGCGTTGCCGCTCGCTGGCGCTGCCGGTTTTCAGTCCTCGGAATATTTGTTTTTTGCCATAGGGTGAATCAGAGCGAAAGGCGAAGCTTTGCAAGCCATCATCATTGACCTCTCCTGAACCCGCAATATAGGGGCGGTAAATGGCATTAAAAATGCGTTCTTCGGGAATATCACCGGCCGCAGCACGGATGTTTATGGTCAGCAATTTTGATGAAATGCCGGTATCGAGAAAAGCCGCGGCGCGGTCGTCGCGCCACGGGCTGAAATCCGGCAGCAGCACATGCAGGCTGGCATGGTCAAGCTGCCCTCTGCGGCGGGTGCGGCCATTACGCGTATAATTCGCCGGCACGGAAAATAATGTGCCTCCAATCTCAAGGCGCACGCGACTGTCATCATCGGTCGGCGCATAGGCAATGCCTTGCAGGTCGCGAATACCCGGGCCGAAATAAAACAGATAAAACAATATGCCGCTCAGCAAAAAGCTGCCCATAATGACGGCCGGTAAAGTCCAGACCGGCCACTCCTCTTCCGGCACTGCCCGCGACAATAAGCGCTTTATCATGGTTTCCTCTTTCGCAGTTTGAATTCTGTGTTTACCATGAAAATGGCGAAAGATAACAGTATCTATGGGAGGCACGCATGACCATTTACGCTTTGGGTGACCGCACACCGACATTTCCCAATAGCGGTAATTATTGGGTAGCACCCGATGCCCAAATTATGGGAGCCATTATTTTGGAGGAAAATGCCAGCGTCTGGTTCGGTGCCGTGCTGCGCGGCGATAATGAACCGATTACCATTGGCATCAATTCCAATGTGCAAGATGGCGCGGTAATGCATACTGATATCGGTTTTCCGCTGACGCTCGGCAAAAATGTGACGGTCGGTCATCAGGCCATGCTGCATGGCTGCACGGTTGGAGATAATTCCCTTATCGGCATTGGCGCAACTGTCTTGAATGGCGCGAAGATTGGCAAGAATTGCTTGATTGGCGCGCATGCGCTGGTTGGCGAGGGTAAGGAAATTCCGGATAATTCAATGGTGCTGGGCATGCCCGGCAAAGTCGTCCGTGAGCTTGATGAGAACAATGAGAAAATCATGGTTGCGTCGGCGGAACATTATGTCGAAAACTGGAAACGCTATCAGCGCGATTTGAAAGAGGTTGGATAAATGATTGAGACGGTTGATTATATTATTGTCGGCGCCGGCAGCGCCGGTTGTGTTTTGGCAGCGCGGCTGAGCGAAGATGACAATGTTTCGGTCATGCTTTTGGAAGCCGGCGGCAAAGACAAAAACTTGTTCATTCACATGCCGGCCGGATATTCGCAGCTTGTGCCGGAGCGCAATGACCAGAATTATGGTTTTGAAACGGAGGCCGAACCCAATTTGGGCGGGCGACAAATGTATTGGCCACGCGGGCGCGGCTGGGGCGGCTCATCTTCCATTAATGCGATGGTTTATATTCGCGGCAATGCCTATGATTATGACCATTGGAGCCAGCTTGGCAATCAAGGCTGGTCTTATGAAAGCGTGTTGCCCTATTTCAAGCGGGCGGAAGATTTTTCCGGTGATGGCGATGAAGAATATCACGGCACGGGTGGCCCGCTCAGCGTGCAAAAATCCAATCGTGAAAATGATGAATTGCTTGATGTGTTTGTCGAAGCCGGTCAGCAAGCAGGTATTCCTTTCACCAAAGATTTTAACGGCAAGAGCCAAGAGGGTGTGTCGCGCTATGAGCATACGATACGCGGCTCCAAGCGGTGCAGTGCCGCGCGCGGCTATTTGCATCCGGCGCTCAATCGCAAAAACCTGCATACCGAAACCGATGTGACGGTTGACCGTGTGGAGTTTGAGGGCAAAAAAGCGGTCGGTGTCAGTTTCAGTAAAAAGGGTAAAAGCTTCACCGTGCGTGCCCAAAGGGAAGTCATCCTGTCGGCCGGCGCGCTCAATTCGCCGCAAATTCTGCTGCGCAGCGGTGTCGGCCCGGCCAATGAAATTAAGCCGCATGGGCTTGAAATGGTGCATGAATTACGCGGTGTCGGACAAAACCTGCAAGACCATCTCGGCGTTGTCAGCCAGTTTGAATGCACCCAGCCTGTGACATTGCACCGTTCTGCCGTTTGGTGGCGCACGCAATTGGCC
>CATDDF010000082.1 GCA_949498175.1 Alphaproteobacteria bacterium
ACCGCTGCCGTTGCGAAGGCGGCGAGATTTTCAATACCAAGCTGGTCAGCAATTTGGCGAAAACGACGGAAGGTATCCAACGCCAAATCATAAAAGTCGCCCTCAATGCGTCCCGTCGCCGAAACGGACTCACCCAAGCGCACAAAGGCACGCTCATTGTAAATCGGCAAAGGTGTGCGGGCCGAGCCGCTAAAGCCGACCAGACGCACCGAGTTAGAACCGATATCGAGCACGCCATGCGGGGCATCGGGTGGTAAAGACCCCAGCTTATCAAGGGCCCGTGCAAACTGCTCGGTGGTCACTTCTCGCATGACCTCAGATTGCCTTCTCATTCGCCTTGTTGCAAGGATTTGCCGCGCCCGGAAAGGCTTGGATTTGTCATGAAATAACCATGCGCATTAACCGCTTCCTTGGCTTCTTCGGATTTAACGCGAAGATAATTTCCGTCCGGCTGCATATGCCAACTTTGCTCATTGTCCAAAAGATTGGTCATCATGATTTGTCCGAGCACTTGCTCATGCACGGTCTCATTCAAAATCGGGGTGAGGATTTCGACGCGTCGATTGAGATTGCGCGGCATCCAGTCAGCTGACGAAATAAACACTTTCGCATCATTTGACGGCAGCCCTGCCCCATTGCCGAAACACACAATCCGTGAATGCTCAAGAAAACGCCCGACAATGCTTTTTACGCGAATGTTTTCCGAAAGCCCCTCAACACCCGCGCGCAAGCAGCATATGCCGCGCACAATCAAATCAATCTGCACGCCGGCTTGCGACGCTTCATACAGCGCGTCAACCACAAACGGGTCAACCAATGAATTCATTTTGGCCCAAATCGCCGCCGGTTTTCCTGCTTTGGCGTGAGCCACTTCGGCGTCGATATTTTCCATTAGCGTGTCGCGTAAATTCTGCGGCGACATGGCCAGTTTTTTCAGACTGCCCGGTTCGGCATAGCCGGTGAAGAAATTGAAAACCTGCGACGCATCAGAAGCAATCGCACTGTCACAGGTAAACAACGACAGGTCGGTGTAAATTTTGGCGTTTTGCGGGTGATAATTACCGGTGCCCAAATGCACATAAGTGCGCAGACCATCGGCTTCGCGCCGCACCACAAGACTTACTTTAGCGTGGGTTTTCAGCTGCATAAAGCCAAACACAACCTGCACACCCGCGCGCTCCATATTGCGCGCCAGTCGAATATTCGCCGCTTCATCAAACCGCGCTTTCAATTCCACCAATGCGGTGACCGACTTACCGGCCTCTGCCGCTTCAATCAGGGCTTCGACAATCGGACTGTCATCAGTTGTACGATAAAGGGTTTGTTTTATCGCCAAAACATCGGGGTCAGCCGCCGCTTGGCGCAGAAACTGCACCACCACATCAAAACTTTCATAAGGGTGATGAACCAGTATATCCTTTGCGCCAATGGCCGAGAAACAATCGCCGCCATGCTCACGAATCCGTTCAGGAAAACGCGCCGTAAAAGGCGTGAATTTCAACTCAGACGGCCCCGGCCCATACAGTTCAACAATTTGCGAAAGCCCGACAAGTCGGTCAACGGCAGTGACCCCGCGCTTGTCAACCTGCAACTCTTTGCGCACCAGGTTTTTAAGGCTATCAGGCATATTGGCATCAAGCTTAAGGCGAATGACCGAGCCACGGCGGCGGCGTTTCAGCGCGCTTTCAAAAAATTGCACCAGATCCTCGGCTTCCTCTTCCACCTCAATATCGCTGTCACGAATAATGCGGAACATGCCCTGACCCAGCACTTCATAGCTGGGGAAAGTTTGTTCGACAAAAATCGATATTAACGTTTCCAAGCGAACAAAATTTAACCCGTCAACGCCGTCCTCTTCAGGCAGATTGATGAAGCGGTCAAGCTGTTGCGGTATCAGTAATAATGCATTCATTCGATTGCTGTCATCGCGGCGCGATAATTGCAATGCCAAAGCCAAACCCAAATTGGGAATAAACGGAAACGGGTGTGCCGGGTCAATGGCCAACGGCGTCAGCACCGGCAGAACTTGATCGAGAAAATAATCCTCCAGCCAATCCAACTGGCTTGGGGTCAATTCCTCGCTTTCGCGCACAAATATTTTTTCTTTACGCAAATCTTTCAGCACATTACCCCAGACTTTTTGCTGCCGCGCCATCAACGCATCAGCGCGCTCCAAAATGGCCTCAAGCTGCTGCGCAGGCACCAGCCCGTCTTGGCTTGGCACTTCAATCCCCGCCCTTGTTTGGCCGACCAAACCGGCCACGCGAACCATAAAAAATTCATCGAGATTGCTGGCCGAAATGGACAAAAAGCGCAGTCGCTCCATCACCGGATGCTTTGCATTGGTCGCCTCATCCAACACCCGCTCATTGAAGGCCAGCCACGAAACTTCCCGATTGATAAAACGCTCTGGGCGCGAAAACCCCATCAGGGTTTCGGGCAATTCATCTCTCTGTCGCTTGCGCAAAACTTTTATTTTTTTAGACATTCACAATTCCTGGAAATCGAACCGACTGATTTTTAGTCCGATTTATGTGTCAGATATATGACTTTCCAAAATTTCCGCAACCATTGGCACTGTAATAGCCCTTTTTTTTGACAGCGCTTGGCGGTCAATATCATCTACCAAACCGGCCATGCCGGTGTAATCGCGGGTTATGCGCGGCAGCAAATAATCAATCACGCGCGCCTCGATTTTTAACTGCCGGTCACTGAACAGCTTCACAATCAAGCCGCGCAGCAGCGCATCGTCGGGGCTGGTCAGCGCGACCGCAGCAATGGCCTTCAAACGCGATGCCAAATCGGGTAAGCCGACAGTTAATTGCGCCGCCGGTTTTTCGGACAAGAGAAGAATTTTCACATTCCCGTGACGGGCAAAATTAAGCAAATGAAACAGCACTTCCTCGCAATCATGTGTCAAACCGTCAAGCCGGTCAACAATCACCGCATCGGGTTTTTGCGAACCGTCCAGCACTTGCGCAATATCATTTTTCAATAACTCTGAAGCATTAACGGTAAGCGCATTACATTGATGCGACAGCACGGCCGCCAAATGACTTTTACCGGCGCCCGACGGCCCATAAATCCACTGCACGGGCAGCGGCCAATCGGCAAAGCCGTCTATCAAAGCCACCGCCTCGCCATTGCAGCCCGAAACGAGAAATGCTTCGCGTCCCGTGGCCGCCCTTTGCGGCATATCAAAAACCAATTGTTCAGCCATCTTTAGAACGATTGACATAATCTCGCATATACAAGGTCAACCCATAGCGCACCAAAACACCGATAATGGCGGCCAGCGGCACGGCCAGCAACAGCCCCAAAAAGCCGAAAAGCGAACCCATAGCCAACAAGGCAAAGATAATCCAAACCGGGTGCAATTTCACGCGGTCACCAACAAGGCGCGGCGTCAAAATATTACCTTCAAAAAACTGACCGACAAAAAACACCGCAGCAATCATCCCGAGTGGCGCCAAGTCAAAACCGAATTGCCCGAGGCCGAGCGCCCCTGCCAACACCATGCCAAAGGCTGCGCCGACATAGGGAATAAAACTGATGAGACCGGCAAACACGCCGACAATAACGCCGCCATCAAGGCCAACCAATGACAGACCAATGGCATAAATCGTCCCAAGCGAAAGACAGACGAGAATTTGCCCACGGGCGAAGCCGCTTAACGTTTCGTCAATTTGTTGCGCCAAATTACGAATGACCTCAATCTGCTCATCGGGCAAAATATCGTCAATGCGCGCAACCATTCGATCCCAATCATTGAGCATATAAATGGCGACAATCGGGGTAATGAATATCAACGCCAAAAGGTTGATAAAAGACAGGCCGCTGAGCAACATGCTGGAAGCGGTGCTTTGTAGGCCGGACAAAAGCGTTTCGCCCATTCCGGCAACCAATTCACTCTGCCCTTTGGCGAGATTTTGCGCCAACATCCAATTTTGAACATCGCTGATATAGCCCGGTAAAGCAGCGATAATAAGCGTTATTTGCTGTGCCAGAACCGGCAAGCCAAAGGCCAAAGCGGCGAGCAGTGCAAGGCCGACTATAAAAGTGATAGTCAATGTCGCCAAGCTGCGCCGCATGCCCAGCCCCTCCAAGCGGTCAGCCAGAGGGTCGAGAAAGTAAGCCAGCGCAAAACCCAGAACAAATGGCAACATGATTTCGGACAGAGCTGTCAGTAAATACAGCGCAACGGACAGACCAATAATGGTGAATAAATGTGAGAGACGAATTTGTATCATTGCACCACCACACTTTCTTCCGTTGTCACCGACCAGCCCGTTTCACCTTGCGTCAGAACCAAACCGCGCTGGCCGAGATTGCCGCCCAATTGTTCTACCGAACCGATATAAGCCAAATCAACATAAGCATAGCTTTTGGCCAATTCAATTATCGTCACATCACGCACCAACTTGGCTTCATTGAGGCGCGACAAAAGCCGCGTCCACTCTTTAAGGCTCGGATAGTCGGCGCGCACACGCAAGGTTTGCTGCTCGTCAGAAGCAACGGCGGCAACTTGTTTCCATCGCTCGGCAAGGGCTGAGGCAATTTCATCAATCGCCACACGGCCCATATCCTCATGCGGCTCGCCCGTGCGATAGGTGCGGACAATAACATCGCTGTCTTCATTACCGAAAATATAGGCGGTCACACCAAGTTGCCCTTCCACATCGGCCAGGGCATGAGCGACAATAATGGTCTGCGTGCCATAGCGATCATTCAGCATTTGTAATTTGGCCGGATCTCCAATGAGGATATCTTCGGCATTGGCGATCAGCGAGTCATCAAGGTCTCCCAGTGGCAATAAGAGCGGTGCCGGATTATTGTCGATATCATACTCGCGCCAGCCGGTTTGCCACCAGTGCTCACCCCACGCTTGCAGGCCTTGCAAATCTTCCAGAACCGGCAGCAGCAAAGCGGGTTTGTTTTGAACCTCTGTCACGGCCACGCCATAACTGCGCAATAAATCGCGAAGGGGTGCAGCTTTGAACTGAATTGACAAGGTGGCCAAATAGCGGGTCGGGCCGGTTTTCTCATCGCTGATGCGCAGCACTTCGACCATATTCTCAATATCCAGCGTGCGAATATCGGGCAATTTCTCCCAATCTTCTTGCTTGGCCAAGCGCTGCATGGCAATGGTCAGCGCTTGCGCTTGTCCTTGCTGCAAAGCGGTGGTGCGCGCCAAAGTGGTTGACGTCGCTGAGACATCAACCTTGACACGGTCAACTTGAAAGACATTACCCGCCGCAACGGGAGCAATCAAAAACAAGCCGAAAGCCAAAATGAGCCGAATAATTTTCATGCGCGCAACCTAACGCGGGGACATCTTCCCCGCAATGCCGATTTAGGAGGTTACATTAGGCGAGATGCAGGCTATTTTAAGGCATCTGAGCTAATACACAGAAACGATTCCATGGGCGATACTTCAGGCCACAACAATCCCCCCGCCACTTATGCCGATGCCGGCGTCGATATTGAGGCCGGCAACACGCTGGTTGAACGCATTGCCCCGCTGGCCAAATCAACGGCGCGCATCGGTGCCGATAGCGACCTCGGCGGCTTTGGCGGTCTGTTTGATCTCGCCGCGTGCAAGTTTGACGACCCCGTATTGGTCGCCGCCAATGATGGCGTCGGCACCAAATTGAAAATCGCCATTGAGAGCGGCATTCACGACACGGTTGGCATCGACCTTGTCGCCATGTGCGTCAATGATTTGATTGTGCAAGGCGCCGAGCCGCTTTTCTTTCTCGATTATTTTGCTTCCGGTAAGCTTGATGTCGATGCCGCTACTGATGTGATTGCCGGTATTGCTGAAGGCTGTCGGCAAGCCAATTGCGCATTGATAGGTGGTGAAACGGCGGAAATGCCTGGCATGTATGCCGATGGCGATTATGACCTCGCCGGTTTTTCCGTGGGCGCTGTCGAGCGGCGCAAAATCTTGCCACGCGATGATATGGCGGAAGGCGATATCATTCTCGGTCTCACTTCGAGCGGGCTTCATTCCAACGGCTTCTCACTGGTGCGCAAATTGGTTGAAGCAGGAGGGCTGGCTTGGAACGCGCCAAGTCCGGCCAATGCCAATAAGTCGGTAGCTGAAGATTTGCTGACCCCGACACGCATATATGTGCAGCCGGTGCTGCAAGCCTTACGCGCCAATGCGCCGATTAAAGGCTTGGTGCACATTACCGGCGGTGGCTTTCAGGAGAATCTGCCGCGCGTGCTGCCGGATGAGCTATCGGCGCAGATTGACCTGTCGGCATGGAATATGCCTGAGGTTTTCAAATGGCTGCAAAGCGTCGGCAGTATTGAAGAGGCAGAAATGTTGCGCACTTTCAATTGCGGCATTGGCATGGCGTTGATTGTGTCACCTGATGGCTTGGCCGATGTGATGGCCATGCTGGCCGCTGCCAATGAGACGGTCATTCCCATCGGTACATTGGCGCCGCGCAACGGTGAGGCCGTCACTTTCAGCGGATCCATAAAAGGATGAGCGGCAGCCCCGTCAAAATAGC
>CATDDF010000083.1 GCA_949498175.1 Alphaproteobacteria bacterium
CCGACCATGATTTTGCGGCCGTCAGACTTGGCTGTTTGGGCGCAGGCCAGCGCTTCGGTCAGGCCACCGGTTTTGTCGAGCTTCAAATTGACCCAATCATAGGCGCGCGATAGATTTGTCAGCGAACCGCTATCATGCACGCTTTCATCGGCACAAAAGGGCAGGTCAATATCAATCAATCCGGCTTCTTGCGCTTGCTGCACGGGTTGCTCGAAAAATATCACGCCATAGCGTCCCAATTGATCGGCATAGCGCGCCAATTCATCAATCTGCCAGCCCTCATTACTGTCAACGATCAGCTGTGCATCGGGGCGCGCTTCGGCAATCGCAGCCAAACGGGTGATGTCAGCCATTACACCCTCACGTCCACCCAGCTTGATTTTCAGCAGCGGATAAGCTTGGGCCTTTTCGGCTTGAGTGGCCATTTTATCGGCATCATCAATGACAATTGTGAAAGCGGTGGTAATCGGCTTGAGGTCGATCGCTGCCAGCTTCGCGACTGTGGTGTTTTTTTGCTTGGCCTCCAAATCCCATAAGGCGCAGTCAATGGCATTGCGCGCGGCGCCGGGCAGTAGCGCGTCAAGCAGCGCATCGCGCGTCATACCGTTTTCCAAAGCCGCCTGTATGCTCTCAACGGCTGCCGTGACGGTCTCCATGCTCTCACCATAGCGACGATAGGGCACCGCCTCGCCACGTCCGATATGGCCGTCATGCTCAATCTCTAAGCATAAAACATCGGCGCTTATCTTGCTGCCGCGGGCGATGGAGAAACGTTGTTTCAGTGGCCAGGTTTCGGCGCGAATGGTCAATTTACGACTTGCTGTCATGCGGTCACTATGCCGCGCCGCAATGCTTGCCCTCAAGGCAAATTTCCGTATATTCATGGGGAAATTTCGGGAGGCTCATATGGCTAAAGTGACTTTTGTCGGTTCAGACGGAACAGAAACAATATGCGAAGGCAATGACGGCATGACTTTGATGGAAGTCGCCATCAAAAATTCAGTGCATGGCATTGATGCCGATTGCGGCGGTGCGTGTGCTTGTGCGACGTGCCATGTTTATGTCCGCGAAGACTGGAAAGAGGCTACCGGCGAGCGTGAAGAAATGGAAAGCGACATGCTGGATTTCGCCTTTGAAGTAAAAGACAATAGCCGCTTGTCCTGCCAAATCAAAATCAGCGATGCATTGGACGGGTTGATTGTCGATGTGCCGGAAAAACAGTTCTAATTTTTTCTAACGCTTATCAAAAACGCCATATTCATAAGCGATTGAACTCTCAATAAGCTGCCGCCATACCGGTTCGGCAATATCGCGCGCCAGCCCGGCTCTTTCAGCTTCTTGTAAAACCAAGCGGATGACCTCTTCAATGCGAGCCTCATCGCGCACCGTATCGCGGCTCGGCTTCACCCCACCGGCGGCGGCAATCAGCTTTTGCCGTTCAGCCAATAGCGCGACCAAACGCTTGTCGAGCGCATCGATTTGCGCACGAATCTCTTGCATTTCGGGGCAGGGGACGGGTGCGCGCTCGGTCATTGGTCGTCGCTCCATTTTGCGTGTTTCACGCCCTGGCGCACATAATCATAGCCGGTGATAAGGGTCAGACCGGCGGCCAGCCATAACAGCCCGAGGCCGGTTTCCGGCGCGTAATGGAAAATCAAGCGACCGCTCTCATCGACCAGTAAAAAGCCGATGGCAACCATTTGAATCGCGGTTTTATATTTCGCTAAAGTTGACACCGGAAGCGCCACTTGTAATTCCATCAAATATTCACGCAAACCGGACACCAGTATCTCGCGGCATAAAATAATCAGCGCGGCTATCAGGTGATAATCGGTGATGATGTCATAGCCGACCAGCAAGAGCAGGCATGTGGCGACCATCAGTTTGTCGGCAATCGGGTCAAGCATGCGGCCAAAGCCCGATTGCACATCAAGTTTGCGCGCCAGCCAGCCGTCAAAGAAATCGGTAAAGCCGGCGATGGAGAAAACCAAAAGCGCCAGCAAATCGCCCCATAGGCCCGGCACGAAAAAGGCCAGATACACGCCCGGTATCATCAAAATACGCAAAAGCGTCAAAATATTCGGCAAATGCTGCATTGGCGGCCTTTACGATTCATTACTGTTGAAGTGGTTGTATATGCGTTGCGCCATTTTTGCACTAATTCCTTCAACTTTTTCAAGTTCCGATAATGAGGCGCGGCCAACAGCGCGACCGGAGCCGAAATGGTGGAGAAGCGCACGTTTTCTTGAGGCGCCGATACCGTCAATGCCGTCGAGCGGATTTTTGCGAATATCAGCACTGCGCCGCGCCCGATGACTGCCAATGGCAAAGCGGTGTGCCTCATCGCGCAGGCGTTGCAAATAATAAAGCACCGGCGAATTTGGCGGCATCATGAAATCGCTTCTGCCTTGCATGAAAAAACGCTCGCGACCGGCATCGCGATCGGGTCCTTTGGCAATGCCGACCAAAGGCACATCTTCCAGCCCCAATTCAACCATTACCTCATGCGCGATATTTAATTGCCCGCGCCCGCCATCGACCAACACCAAATCCGGCCACGCCGCGCTGCCGCGATTTTCTTCGCGTGCCAGACGGCCATAGCGGCGGGTAAAGACTTCGCGCATCATGGCGTAATCATCACCCGGCTGCGTCGTTTCATCTTTGATGTTGAATTTACGATATTGGTTTTTCATAAAGCCGTCCGGCCCGGCGACAATCATGCCGCCCAATTGGTTGGTGCCTTGCAAATGGGAATTGTCGAATACCTCAATGCGCTCCGGCGCACTGTCGAGACCGAAAGCCTCGGCGACACCGTTCAGTAATTTGCGCTGGCTGGCACTTTCCGACACTTGTCGCGCCAACGCCTCTTTGGCGTTTTGCTCGGCATGACGCATCAGGCGCATTTTGTCGCCGCGCTGCGGTTTATGAAGTTTGACGTTATGCCCCATGCGTGTGCTCAGCGCCTCGCCAATAAGCATCGCACCGGCCAGCTTGTGATTGACGAAAATCTCGCGCGGCACGGGTCGGTTTTCATAAAACTGACCGATAAAGGCTTCAAGAATTTCCGGCTCGGCTTGGTCGCGCTCATGGCGCGGGAAATAGGCCTTATTGCCGAGATTTTGCCCGGCGCGAAAAAAGAAGACTTGCACGCAAGATTGCCCCCCTTGCTTTTCAATGGCAATGACATCGGCTTCGCTAATATCGCCCGGATTAATGCCGCTTTCTTGCTGCACATAGGTTAATGCGCGAATACGGTCGCGCGCAGCGGCGGCCGCTTCAAAGTCGGTTGCCGCGCTGGCCGCTTGCATTTTTTCAAGCAAAGCGTCTTGCACCTGGCGGCTTTTGCCGCTCAAAAAGTCGCGCGCTTCTTCGACCAGTTCGGCATAATCGGCAAGCGAGATTTCACCCGTGCAGGGCGCGCTGCAGCGCTTGATTTGGTAAAGCAAACAAGGGCGCGCGCGACTGTCATAAACACTGTCGGAACAAGAGCGCAGCAAAAAAGCGCGCTGCAAAGTGTTGAGCGTGCGATTGACCGCCCCGGCTGAGGCGAAAGGCCCGAAATAAGCCCCCGGTCGTTTACGTGCGCCGCGATGTTTATAAAGTTGCGGCACATCATGATCGTCGGCCAGCAAAATATAGGGAAAGCTTTTATCGTCGCGCAGCAGCACATTATAGCGCGGCTTCATCTTCTTAATCAGATTGGCTTCCAACAGCAGCGCGTCGGTTTCGGTCTCGGTGCGGATAAATTCCATATCGCGGGTCGCATCAATCATGCGCAAAATGCGATTATTGTGACCGGTCGGGCGCGTGTAAGAGCGCACCCGGGCTTTCAAATTTTTGGCCTTGCCGACATAAAGCGCATTGCCGTCGCCATCGAGCATGCGATAGACACCGGGCGCGCTGGGCAAGGTTGCCACCTTGGTCTCAATCAGCGCGCGGCCCGTCTCTTGCGGCATTTTATGTTGGCTTTTGCTCACGATAATTTGTCCGTTCTTAAACGAAAAACAGTTTAACCGGTTTGCATAAATTTGGGCGATTTTCTGACCGAAATTTAATTCACGAGTCTTGTGGATAAACTTGTGAAGAAAATAACCGTTTATCGGTCAAGCTATTGATTTATATAGCCTCCAAACGCATTGCACAAAAAATAGGCAATAATGTTAAGATGTTGAAATAATTGATAAAAACAAAATCAAGCGGCCAAAAAAAATATTTTTTTGGGCTGATTTTTAGGCTTTACAAAAATGAAATTTTTTTGCAGACGCGTGTGAATTACTCTACTTCTGCGTTTTTGTCATATAAATCAATGATTTGTAGGCTATTTTGTCGCATCCAAAGAGATAAAAAGGGCTGAAAAGTGGGGAATTTAGGGGGTCGATTTCAGCCGCGCAGGCGAGAAATTGCAATTCCCACAGAGGCGGCTTCATCAATCGCTTCCGGCTTCTCAATCTGCACGCGAATTTGCACAAGCCGCGGATCTTGCATCAACCGGTCGGCAATGCGCTCGGCCAATGTTTCGACCAAATCAATATGTCCTTCACCGGCCAAAGCCGTCGCCACTTTGCATATATCTTCATAGCAAACGACATCGCCAATCGCTTCCGGTGTCGCGTCATCTTCCAAAACACCGGCATCAATGGTCAGCCAAATGGTCTGTTTGTTTTCTCTCTCATGCGGGTGAATGCCGATGCTTGCTGCGACCGCCAGCCGATTGACGAAAACATGGCGCAGACCGCGCGCAGCATTTGCCAAATCCGGGCGGCTATCGGGTGTTTGCTGGTTCATTTACTCTTTTACCTCTGTCACGTCAGGTGTCTGCCAGGCCAAATGTTGCCCGCCATCTTGCATCAGTGTTTGGCCGGTCATGGCTTGGGCGGTGAGGATATAACGGGCGGCGGCAACAATATCATCGGGTGTCGCACCATGCCCGAGCGGCACCAATCGGGCTTGCTTGTCAAATTCGGCCTGCGCCTGTCGCGGATTGGGAAGTGTCGGGCCGGGGGCAATGGCATTGACGCGAATATGCTGCGGCGCCAGCGCTTGCGCAAAGGTTTCGGTCAGTGTTGCCAAGCCGGTTTTCGAGACAGTGTAGCTGGTGAAATCCGGGGTCAGCCGGTCGACGCGCTGGTCGGTAATATTGATGATGTTGGCGTCTTCTATGCCGCCGGTTTGCAATTCAGGCTGATTGGCAAAGTCACGCATCAGCAGTGCCGGCGCGCGAAGATTGGCGTTGAGATGCATATCCCAGCTGTCTCGGCTCAGTGAATGCGCCGTGTCGCGCTCAAACATTGAGGCATTATTGATAAGTGCGGTCAGCGTGCCAAGCGCGGCTACCGCATCAGGTATCAGTTTTTCGACCGCTTCCGCATCGCGTAAATCAGCTTGCAGCGCAATGGCTTTGCCGCCCTTGTCCGTAATGTCAGCGACCAGTTCCTCTGCTTCGCTTTTCGAACCGGCATAATGAGCCGCAATGGCCCAGCCATCGGCCGCCAAAGCCTCGGCCAGCGCGCGGCCAATGCGCTTTGCAGCGCCGGTGATTAAAACAGCCTTGTGGTGTGTCTCCGCCATGCCCCACCATGTAGCAGTTTTTGGGGGGCGACCCTAACCGTTTTTTAACCGCTCTGATGCAGCATGGGATCAAAAGAAAAGGAGACGCTTCCTATGCGTATTTTGGGTTTGCTCATACTGGCACATCTTGCCATGTTCATTTTGTTTTACGCGGTCGGTCAATGGGCCGTCGCCACGGGCTAAGTCGGCTATCCCCAACAGTCTGATAAAGCGCTTCCCATAAGCAAGCAAATCGGCTAATTCTATGGCTGACCCAATAAGAAAAACAGGAGGTCAGACATGTCGAATTCTCAAAGGTTTGAAAAGCGGGGGTGCTGTCAGGCGTGTCCGTGTTGCGTTTGCCGTTAGGCATTGTGTCCGACATTGTTAACCGAAAATTAACCGGCATCGCGTAAATTTGTTGTCGCAGAAGAAGAAAAAGGAGGAGATCCATGCATCGCCGCTATTCTTACACATTCCGTCGCTATATGCCCCTACGCCCATGGGCTATGGCGGTTCTTTCCTTGCTCGTTATCGGTTTGACATCGCTGATCGTCAACACGGCCAACGCGCAAGACAATATGGGCTATGAAGACTGGCCGCAGCAATCGCGCGCCGACCGCCTCGGCACGTTTACTTATGTATATGGTGGGGCCGGTTTCGCGACCCATAGCGGCTCGGATGAGGGAGCCGAACTCTATTGCGGCAATAATGGCGAAGTAGAAGATGACGGTAACGGCGGCGATATAGCCGTTTGTGCCGATGCTATCGAAGATGGCGACGATATGTTCGTTGATGGCGGTTTCGGTGTCCGTTTGCCTAATGAATTCAATTTTGAATTCGGTTTGGCGATTTTGAACGGCGCCTATGACCAGCCGACCACCAATAACAGCACCAATCGGAAACCCGACCAGCCGGTTTTTGAAATGTCAGTGCTGAAAAGCTTCAAGCTGGGTGGCCCGCCGCTGCTGCGCTATACGGCGCGTGTCGGCTTTGCCTCAATTGACGACCCGCATACGGATGATGGCGCGTTTTTCGGCCTCGGTGTTGCGCATGAGCCGTTCCGCGTTGAACTGCGTAATTATGATTTCGGCGTGTTTGACAGCCAAGTCTTGTCTGTCAGTTACATTTACGATTTTTAGGTCGGCTTAAGGGCCCTTGCGCCGCCGTTTCGGTTTGCGCGGGGCAGTCTCCTTTTTCACACCGGTCTGGTCGGCGACCCGCGCATCAACTTCTGACTGACGCGCAAACGGGTCGTCGGCCACGGCCAATTCCGTCTCCTGCAAGCGCTTAATTTCGTCGCGCAGCCGCGCCGCCGTTTCAAACTCCAAATCGGCTGCCGCTTCGCGCATCTCTGCCTCCAGCCCTTCAATATGGGCGCGCAAATTGCTGCCCAAAAGCGGCGCTTGTTTTTCTTCCATCGCTTCGCGAATGCGATAGGGGCCGGGGGCCGCTTTATTGTCGCGTTCGGCAATGCCTTCCAGCACATCGGCGACATTTTTCTTCACCGTTTCCGGCGTGATGCCGTGTTTTTCATTATGCGCCATCTGCTTTTCGCGGCGGCGATTGGTCTCCGCCATGGCGCGTTGCAGCGAGCCGGTCATCTGGTCGGCATAAAGCAGAACACGCCCGTCAATATTGCGCGCTGCGCGACCGATGGTTTGCACCAGCGAGGTCTCAGACCGCAAAAAACCTTCCTTATCGGCGTCGAGTATCGCCACC
>CATDDF010000084.1 GCA_949498175.1 Alphaproteobacteria bacterium
TGCATTGTCATAAAGCGGCTGAACGGTGAAGATTGAAAACCGCGTATCGTCGCCATCCAAATCGGTAATATCAATTTCGACATTTCGGAACCGCTCAGAGAGCGATTGTTCAATGCGAGAAGTCACATAGTCTTCGGCTGATTGTTGAAGATTATTTTTGAAAAATTCCTTGGCTTTTTGTTCGTCAGATGCGGCGACCTGTCCGACGAAAACCAAAGTGATACAGTAAATGATAAGGGCGAAAAACAAGCGCATGCAAAACTCCAAAAAACTACATTTTTTAAACACTATTCAGTGACGGTTTTAAACTGTCAAAAATTGACACTTTATCCGAGAGTTGAATCACTTAGTTTTCAAGCATGCGTTTCGGTAAATATTATGGTGCTTTTTCAGGGCTTGTTGTTTACAGAGCCTCGCTTCTTGCGGCGGGGAAAGGCCGCGCCGGGCGCCGACTGCCCGGTTTGAAAAAAGCGCAACGCGAATGGTGCTACCATTCTAGAAGTAGGCGTGACTTTGCCCTATTGCTGCTTACGGCCGATTTTTCCCATACGCATTGCGATGAAAACAGCTTAGGGTCATCTTTGGCCGTATCCCGAAATACTTTAAAAACGATCATAAGGGAAGCTGAAGCGCTTCACATTGCTAAGCTTGCCCAAGGGCGGCGCATCGTTATTTGCCGCCAATTTGTCGCTGATTATATGACCAGCTATCTCAGCGAGTGGACTTTGATGGAAAGCCCAACATCAAAAGAGTTGGCTGTCGCTTTCAAGCAAATGGCGAAGAAATTTGATCCCATGTCGGTTATGCAGGCGCAAGAAAGAGCGTTGCAAATGAGCGTGACAAGCCGCGCAGAAACGGTGAATGCCAATCGAAAACGTCGGCTGACGGAACGTAAAACCACCGGCCCTATGGATTTATCGTCATGGGTTGTTTCAAACTCGTTCAATCGAGATTTGCTTTTATTGCTAATGAGTGCAGGAATTGAAGAGCGCCCGCTGAATATCGCCGACATTATGCGAAGATTACATGTCTCGCGCAACGCGGTTAAAGCCAGCCTTAAAATCGGCATTGACAGCGGCTTTGTTGAGAAATCGCCGCGCGGCTTTAAAGCTGAAAAGACCGCTCTAATCGGCTATCTTGACTGGCACGGCGAGGTATTTTCAGCCTATTCGGACGAAACCTTATCGGCTTTTTCGGTTTTTTATGACTCGCTCGCCAGCCATGAAATAAAATAATATTGGGGTGGCGCGTTAAAAAGTGACTAGCACCAGTAAACACACAAGATATTGTAATTAAAAAGGTAAATAGGTGGTTGTTTAGTGCAGCCCCGACCATCGGTCTCAATTTATTGATTTCGTGCCGCTTGCGGGGTTACCCTGTTCTTATGGCTCTGCCTGCAAAAACACTTATCGGCATTTGTTTTCAGCTCGGCCTTTTTGCTGCGCTCACCTTTTTGCCGATTGGCACAACCGACTGGCCTGCGGCCATTATCTGGCTGCAGGTTTTTGCTTGCGCGGCTTTTTTATCGGCAGCCTATTTACTCATCGCACGACCGGCAGCCTTGGAAGCGCGCATGCGCGCCGGTAGAGGGGCGCAGGCACCGGATGACAGATTGGCACTGGGCTTGATGAGTTTGTCTTTGCTGTTGCCCATCCCGTTGGCCGCCAAAGATGTTTTTGATTGGCAGCTTATGGCCGCGCCGACACCGTTGGTGCAAGCCGTTGGTTTGGCGGTTTTCTTACTTGGCTTTGCTGTCACCTATTTGTCCATGCTGCACAATGAATACGCCGCCCCGACAGTGCATATTCAACAAGAGGCCGGTCACAAGCTGGCCGATAGCGGTGTTTATGCCTTTATGCGCCACCCTATGTATTTGGGGTTTCTATTGTTCACGTCGGGCACAACCTTATGGCTTGGCAGCTATGCGGCGACGCTATTTGCCTTGGTCACGCTGATTGCCAGCACGGTTTACCGCATCGGCATAGAAGAGGCGGCCTTGAGAGAAGACTTGCCGGGTTATGCCGATTACGCCAAACGGGTGAAAACTCGGTTTTTGCCGTTTATTTACTGAGTTTGCGCTTTCAATTCAGCGACGATACCGGCATGGCGTTGTGGCGATAGCGGATAGAAATAAATGCACGCCACGGAAGCAACCACCCCGGCCAGCGGCACGAAAACAATAATCATGCGCAAGCCCGACAATGTCGCCTCGCTTTGTTCAACGCCTGCCTGATAGCCGATAACATCGAGTAGCACGCCGAGAATAAGCGCGCTCAATGCCACGGCCGATTTTTGAGCAAAAGTCGCAAAGCCGAAAACCATTGATTCAACGCGGTAACCGGTTTTCCATTCGCCATACTCCACCGTGTCGGGCAGCATGCCCCAGAAGGTAATGGCGAAAGCGCCGGCACCGAAACTTATGGCGATATAATTCAAAATGACCGTGTTTTGCGTCTCTGCCGGATTGAATAAAAAGGCGATGAGCGCCAGTGAGAGAAAGAAACTGCCGACCATCCAAACGAACCGTTTGGAAGTCTTCAGCGTCACAAATGTCCAGAACGGAATGACCAAAAGCCCGGTCAGGCCGAAAGCCATGAGGGCAATTTGCGCGCCATTGCGATCGCCCATTTGATATTCAAAGAAATAAATTATGGTTTTGCCGATGACAGTGACACCTGTGGTCATCAAAATGACGGCGGCGAAGACAATTAAAAACGGTGTGTTCTGCTTTAATGAGGCAAATGTTTGTTTGATGGTTGGGCGCAGATCTTCAGCGTCGCTCTCAGGCGGCTCGCGGCATATGGCAAAGCAAATCCAAAATATGACAGTCGCCAACAGGCCGGAAATAATGGCCAGTGACATAAAGGCGTCGCTGTCATTATCGGCATTTTCCAGTAAGCCGCCGGCCAGCGCGACAACCGAGAACGCGCCCAAATAGGCAAACAACATGCGCGCACCGGCCATGCCGGCGCGGTCTTCTGAGTTTTGCGTCATCCGTGCCATCAGCGCCGAATAGGGGGTTGAGGCCATGGTGAATAACAAGCGAAAAACCAGTTGCCCGATGAGCGCAACAATGCCGAGCGAGGTCACCGACATGTCACCCGGATGCCAGAGCAGCATTATATAACCAAGTGCCATAGGAATAGGGACAAAGAGAAGATAGGGACGATAGCGCCCCCAGCGCGTCCGTGTGCGGTCGGCCAGATAGCCCATTATCGGGTCGGTGCCGGCATCCCAAAACGAGCCAATGGCGTAAATAATACCGGCCATGGCATTGGGCAGGCCAAGCACATCTGTGTAGAAGTAAAACAAATACAGGCTGATGCCCTGCCAATACAGATTGAAGGCAAAATCGCCGCTGCCATAGCCAATCTTTTGCCCCCAGCCGAGGCGCTGCGATGTTGCGCTCATTAAAATCTCCCCTTCAAGGCATGCCATAGCTTGCGCACGCTGCCAAGCGGCAATAGTCTGAACCAAAGGAGTTTCCATGCCCACGAAAATAATATTTGTTTTGATGACCTGTGGACTGGCCGCCGCGCTTGTCGGTTGCGACACCGGCAAAAGCCATGAAGATTTACTGACATTAGACAGCCATCTGGACACGCCGCTTGTGCTCGACCGCAAGGGCTTTGATATAGGTCGTCGCCATGACTGGCAGGCCGATTATGCGCAAGTGGATTTGCCGCGCATGAAAGAGGGTGGTCTCGATGGTGGCTTTTGGGTGATTTACACAGCGCAAGGGCCGCTGACCAGAGCTGCATATGCCAAAGCATTGGCGCATGCCAGACAGCGCAATCAGGTAATTGACGACATGGTGCAAAGGCTGGGAAATGATTTTGCTCCGGCCACCAATTCGGCGGATGCGGCGCGCATTGCTGCGTCAGGCAAGCGCGTGGTTTATAAAAGTATTGAGAATGCCTATCCGCTCGGCACCAATATTGATTTATTGGATGAGTTTTATGCCGCCGGTGTGCGTATGGTCGGGCTGGTGCATTCCAGCAATAATCAATTTGCTGACAGTTCAACCGATAAGGGTGGGCAGAAATGGGGCGGCTTGTCGCCGTTGGGGAGGCAGCTCATACAACGGGCCAATCAGTTGGGCATGATTGTGGATATGTCCCATGCCCATGATGAAGCGCTGGCACAAGCGATTGAGCTTTCCGAAACGCCGATTATTCTATCGCATTCCGGCGCGGCGCATCTCTATAAGCATCCGCGTAATGTGCCCGATAATCTTCTGAGGAAACTGGCGCAGTCGGGCGGGGTTATCCAGATAAATTCCCTGTCGGGTTATTTGCGGGATTTGGATACTGACCCACGACGCTTGCCGGAATTTATCGACCTGTATCGCAAATATCAAAATGCGCCGGGTGGCATGCACGAAAACCATGAGGCATTCATTGCCGACCGCCGCGCATTGGACGAAAAATATCCGCCTGACTATGCCGAGTTTTCTGACGTCATGGATCATATTTTCCATGCGCTGAAATTGATGGGCGACGACCATGTCGGCATCGGTCTCGATTGGGATGGCGGCGGCGGCGTGAACGGCCTGCAAGATGTGTCTGACCTGCCGAAGATAACAGCCGCGCTGAACAAGGCATCAATTAATCCCACAACCATAGAAAAAATATGGAGCGGGAATATGCTGCGTTTATTGCGGCAGGCTGAAGCCGCAAAAAGCCGCTAAATATCGTCGCGAATTTCGAAAGTTCTGAACACGGGTGCGGCGGCCAAAGAATCGCCAATGCTGTCCAACAGGCCGGTTTCGACTCGCCAGCCCAGATAGGCTTGCTGATGCTCAGGGCTGTCCCAGGTCTCAATTAGCAGCAATGATTGCGTGTCGGCTTCATAGTAGCTTTTGACATCCTGACAACCGTCATAGGCTCGCGTGTCAGGCAAAGCCGACTTCATCGCCTCAAGCATGGCGTCGGCTGCCTCGGGTTTAAACTTGAATTCTGCGGTTACCATTACCGTCATAATCAACTCCTCCATATTGAATGGTTGAGCATGACATTCTGCCGAAAAACCGCAACCCAAAGTTTCTTGGGTACCCCAAATGCCGCATTGCGCTTATCGGTGTATCTGTTAGCTTTCGGCCCATGATTACAAAGCAATATATCAAAACCATCGCGCTACTTGTGTTCTCGGCCTTTGTAACCCCGCACGCTTTGGCGCAGGCTTCTGTCTTTAATGCCGATAAGGTGACGTTTTGCTCGGATGGCGAATTTGACTGGAATAGCGGACAATCGCTCTACGATTTCGTGATTTTGTCGCGCGAGGATGGGACATTTCTTATCAGCTATTTGGGTATTCCGCATCCCAGCTTTGAAAAACGTTTTTTCGACAATGCTTGGATTAAAATAAAGGGCGAGTTTTACGCACGACAAGAGGCGGGTAATATTTTCCAAGGCTTGGCCACGAAATATGTCCTATCACTAAATTTGCAAGGTCAACCTCAACGTGAAGGCGCGTTGACGATTGATGAGACCGGCACCTATCAGTTCACATTGGAGCCGGCAATGAATATGGAATATGTCACGAAAACGGGCCTGTGTTGGGACTCTTTAAGTCGTGAGCCTGATGCTATTCGCCGAAAGAGCATGCAGCGCCGCCGCTGACAGTGCGAAGCTATTTCCAGCGATTATGCTGCCAGAACCATTCTTCCGGGCGCTCGACAATCCATTGTTCGAGCAGGTCATAAACTTGCCGCATAGCGATATCGATATCCTGCCGCATATTGTCAGTTTTCGACACATGAATGGCAGGAAAGAAATGCTGCACAAAATGAATTTTATCGGGCCCGTCTTGGCGTCGTCTAATAACGGTCGGGATAACCGGAATATCGAAACGCCGCGCCAGTTTTATTGAAGCGGACGGGGCTTTTGTAGCGCGGCCAAAAAAATCAATCGGATCGCCGCGACCGAGCTTTTGGTCAACCAGCACGCCAAGCGAGATCTCGTTTCGCAGCAGGTCAATCATCACCCGCGCGCCATCCGAGCCTTTCGGAATCTGCACCGGCATAAAGGCGCGACGTTGATCGATAATCCATTTCTCCATATGTGGGTTATTGGCGCGACGATAGAGCGAACCGGTTTTGCCGACCAAACGCTGAATGCCGAGCATCATCAATTCCCAATTCGAAAAATGACCGGAGACAAACATCGCATATCCGCCATCGGGCAAAGCCGCGCGCACATGCTCCGCGCCCTTGATTTGCACACGGGCTTCGGCTTCACGGGCAATCTTCTCCATATGGGGAAATTCACCGACGACGCGGCCCAATTGTGTCCAGCAGTCACTCAGCACCTGCTTTTGCTCGGCTTCCGAAAGATGCGGCAGGGCTTGGCGCAAATTGTCGGCGGCAATGTGGCGTTCGCGGGCAATTTTACCAAGGAATTTGCCGAGTTGACCGCCGAGCCATGAGCCAAAGCGCAACCCTGCCATTTTGTAAATGGCAAGAAGGAGTTTGGCGATTAGCGCTTGAAAAAAATAGATTGCCTGCATCGGGTTCATCGAAAAACACAGCTTGTCGTTGGCCGCTCAAATATGCCTTAATCAATAGACCAATTTTAGGGAGGGTGTCCATGCAAGTATCTCATATCCGTGTGATGGTTTTAGTCTGTGCTGCCTTAAGCCTGTCGGCAAATTCGGCCTTGGCGGATAATTGGTTTGTCAAAAAATTCGGCAAAAATGATGAATTGGGTCATGCCAATTATTTGACAAAAGCCAAAGCCAAACAAGCTGCCAAGCTTGTAACGAAAGGCAAAGTTTATCAACTCGGCATGGTCACCGGCCCGAAAACACCGGCATATGGCCCGCGCAAATTTCAAATGATTGTGCATCAATTGAATGATGGCTCGGGCGCCACGCTGGGGCCCGACAAGCTGGTCTCAAATGACGATACGGTTGTCACCTCGGTCGGCATTGGCTCGCAATTGGACGGCTTCGGTCATATTGGTAAAGAGCACAAATATTATAATGAAACACCGGCGGCGGAAGTTGTGTCGCCTGACGGTTTGTTGAAATTCGGGACGCATGCTTTGCCGGGCTTTGTCACGCGCGGCGTTCTGTTGGATATGACCAAAATTTTCGGCCAAGACCCGTTGCCCGTCGGTACGGCCTATACGGAAGCCGACATAAAAAAAGCCGCCAAACGGCAAGGGGTAAGCATTACAAAGGGCGATGTTGTGCTGTTCCATTCAGGCTTTATGAAGGCCAATGAAAATGCAACGACTTTATCTCCCGGCGAACCGGGTCTTGGTATAAGCGGCGCACATTATCTCGCCGAACTGGGCGTGGTTGCGGTCGGCGCAGACACATGGGCGCTTGAGGTCTTGCCGAGTGAAGACCCCAATCGCATATTTCCCGTGCACGGCATTTTGCTTACCAAATATGGCATTTTTATTCTGGAGAATATGGTGACGCATGAATTGGCTGCAGACGGCGTTAGCGAGTTTATGTTCTCGCTGGGCGTGCCGAAGCTCGAGGGCGCGGTGCAGGCGATCATCAACCCGCTGGCCATTCGCTAAAACACTTGAACATTGTGTCACGAAGCAGATAATAACAGCCTATGAGTGCAAAAATTTATCAACCTGCCAAATCGGCCATGTCTTCCGGTGCAGCTAAATCTCGGCAGTGGATTTTGGAATTTGCTGCAGATGGTGCGCGCCGTAAAGACAGCTATACCGGCTGGAATTCCATTGACGGGACGGCCAATCAGGTAAAGCTGAAATTCGACACATTGGAAGAGGCGCAAGCCTATGCGGCCGCGCAGGGCTTGGCCGTTCGCATTGATAAGCCGCAAAAGCGCAAGCGGCAGGCCAAGTCGTATTCAGATAATTTTCGCCATGACAGGGTTGAGAAAATTTAGATTTTAAGCGCCGGTTAATGAGGTGCGGTTATAGGGGAGTGCGATATGAGCCAAAAACCGATGCGTCTGCGGCGTTCTCAATTGGCTGTCCCTGGCAGCAGTGAAAAAATGCTCGCCAAAGCCGCGGCTTCTGCGGCCGATCATGTTTTTTGCGATCTGGAAGATGCTGTTGCACCCTCCGCCAAACCGGCCGCGCGCGAGACCATCGTCGATGCGCTCAATAATCTTGATTGGGGCAAGACAGTACGCTGTGTGCGGGTCAATGATATCGGAACTGAGTGGTGTCACGAAGACATCATCACCATTGTTGAGAAAGCCGGCAAGAATCTCGACACCATCATGCTTCCTAAACCGATGAATGCATCTGATGTGCAATTCGCCGACAAGCTGTTGGCACAATTGGAGATGAAGCTGGGGCTTGAGCGTCAAATCGGTTTGGAGGTTTTGATTGAGGAAGTTGAGGCGATGCAGAATGTTGCCGAAATTGCCAATAGCTGCGACAGGTTGGAATGCATGATTTTCGGCATGGGCGACTACGCCGCCAGTCAGGGATTGGTGATGGAAAATATCGGCCTGTCTGAGGGCTATCCCGGCGATATATTTCACTATCCGCGCTATCACATGACGATTGCGGCGCGCGCCGCCGGTCTTGATGCGGTTGACGGGCCGTTTGTCGATTTCAAAAATGACGACGTTTATCGTATCGAGTGCCAGCGCGCTTTGACGCTTGGCATGGTTGGCAAATGGGCCATTCATCCGAGCCAAATCGAACCGGCACTGGAGGTGTTTTCACCCAGCCAAGAAGATGTTGATTTTGCTCGCGAGGTCATCGCGGTTTACGAGAAAGCCGCCGCCGAAGGACTTGGCTCAGTCGGGCATAAGGGCGTGATGGTTGACGCCGCCTCGGCGCGCTTGTTTCAGAACACGGTGAACCGAGCCAATCTTATCGGCATGTAGCTGCCGCATTTGGTGCAAAGGCCAAATTTTAATGGAGGCGCGCAAAGTCCCCAGCCGCGCAATCCGCTTGTTATTTCTGTCTGAAACTGGCTGGAAAACAGGAAAAAAAATAAATGAAAGGCCTTCGCTTTTTATTGCGAAATGTTCAGATTTTGCTACTGTGACAGTGTTTCACGAATCCTTTGAGGGTTCGCTTGTGTGGAGTTGTTTGTGTCAAAAAAGCAGGTCAAAACCCCGCTTATTTATGCGTTAGAACCGCGTCTGCTTTTTGACGGCGATTTGGGGGCTGATATTGCCTCGTCGATTGTCTATCGCGACGGCAATAATGGGCCAGAGGCGCAAGCAGAGACTGACGCCGAAGCGCCTGCCGTAGCACCTGAAAATCAGCGCGAAAACATCACATTTGAATTCCATTCGGCGCGCTCTGCCATTGTCTTTATCGATGGCGCGCTGCAAGACACACAAACTCTTATCGATGCCGTCCCCGCCAGTGCCGAGGTGCATATCCTCAATGGCAACAGCGACGGTTTCGAGCAAATATCAGAAATTCTGGAACATCATGACCGGGTCGATGAGATTCATATATTCGGTCACGGTGCGGCGGGCGAAGCCCGTCTGGGAACAGCCAGCTTGTCACTCGAGACACTCACCACACACTCCGACACGCTGGCTGTTCTCAAAAATTCTCTCACCGAAGACGGCGATATTCTGCTTTATGGCTGTAACATTGCCGCCGGTGAAGAGGGCCAAGCCTTTATTGAAGAGCTGGCCGAGCTGACCGCTGCCGACATTGCCGCATCTGACGACGTTACCGGAGCCGGCGGTGATTGGGACTTGGAAGTCATTACAGGGCCCATTGAGGCTGATGCGATTGAGGCTGAGGATTATGCCTTTCAACTTAATAATACGCCGACAGCCTCCGACAATGTCGTAACGGTTGGTCAAGGCAACAGCTACACATTTGACGCTGGCCAATTTGGCTTTGCGGATGCTGATAATGACACGCTTGTCCATGTGAAAATTGCTTCGCTACCAATAAATGGCGAGCTTGAGAAGAGCACTTGGACGGCGCCGGATGAGACCTATACTGGCGGGCGGGAAGATAATGAGTTCCACGACGCAGCGAATTGGGAGAGGGTCATTCAAGGCGAACCAATAAGCCTCGCTGACCTAAATGGCGGGCGCCTGAGGTTCACGCCGGCGGCCAATGCCAGCGGCGCGGCCTATGCGAGCTTCAATTTCAAGGTTAATGACGGCACGGCTGACAGCGCGACTGCCTATACGATGACGGTCAATATTGACGCCGACGTCCATAAGGTAGCCGACCATACTGCAGACCGCGTCGTGATTTCCAATGATTTCACGAATCTCACTGCAGGTTCGGGCGGCGACGGTTATGGAACCGAAAAAATCCACATCGTCAAAGAAAACACCAATGTCTTTTCTGGCGCCACGATGGATGACTTCTATATTGGCGGCACCATTGTAAATGACGCCGAAAACCGTCTGGACAGCTATCTCATATTCAGGAATGGCGAACTTACTTCATCAAGCTCAGTTTATATCGACTTTGATACGACAATAGCCGGTGTCTATACGGCAAGCTATCACTCAGATAATGACGGTGCGCTCGATGCGCCATTTGCGAAGGCTGGCGCCACATATCCCGTGCGTGTGGGTAGTGACGCGATTGAAAGCCCCGGTGAAACCGTCTCGGTGTCAGGCCGACGCCTCACCTTAAATTGGGATGTTGGAAACTCCTCCGACTATGACGCCATTCGGGTTTTCGTCTGGTCCGGCAAGCCCGCCCCCGTGGCAACCGACTTTGACGTTTATACATTTGAGGACAGCGAAGATCAGGAATGGCAGGAAATGTTTCTTACAATTGCTGGCGGCTCTTCGGCAAATACCAATGAAAGAATTGACTGGCGAGACTATGTCACAAGTAATAATGGCGCCGCGGTAGCAATCACGAATACTTGGCTAGAAGGCGACACGCCAGTTATTGACTATACCAGGGTGCCCGCAAACACCGGCAATCTACTGACACCGTTTTTTGTGTCTGATGTCGGGGACCAGCTTTTCCGAATGAGTATCTCTAATAATGGGCAGATTGCGTTGGAGTCTTCTGCAAGAAACCACTTTTCAAACTTTGAGGAGCAGGCGCTCACTGACGCTAATCTAACATACCGGCTGAACTACACCGTGACTGACGAGTTTGGTGGCTCAGATGATGGGGTAATTACGGTCCATGTGCAGCCAGCCAATGACGCGCCATATACGGATGGCGCCCCCATCAGTCCCATAGCAATCCAAAACTCAGGCACGTATACGCTTGCAACTAGCGATCCCGCTCACCCAATTAATTTTGTTAGCGACCCAGATCACGCTGTCGGCGATTTGACTATGTTTTTCGAAGGCGGAGGCACCAGCATCATCAAGGACCACGGAACTTGGTCTATCGGCGCCGGAAACCAGCTAACCTACACCCCAAATGGAAGCTACTTTCCTTTGGGCTCAACAAAGCAGGATACTATTCGCTTTACCTTCGAGGACCCTGAGGGACTTCAAATGGTTTCGAGTAGCGGTTATTCGCATACCCAACACCAAGCACCTGACCATTTGTCGATAATATTTAACATTGAAGGCACCGATACGCCGGTAGCACCTTCGACAGGCTCGACGTTAATTATTTGGGATGGGGGCCCCTTCAGCAATGGTGACAGTTATGGACTAACGATTGATTTTGAAACCAACATATTAAGTGGCGGAGGTTCAAATGCATCCTTGAGCTCAGTAACTCACACTGACGCCAATGGAACAGAGGTGGATACCCTATTTGACACATTTTCGGCTCATGGTGGCGGAAACGTTGACATGAAGGGCTGGATAGATCGTCAAACTGGGGACGTTTTATCCAGCAATACTAGCCATATTATTACCTTTCCAGACATAACTGTAGAGGGCGAGACAGTTACACCCCAGTTTGAGGTTTGGCGATGGCCGGGTCGAAATGGGGCAGACTATTATTTGCAATTTAAGAATACTCATGAATGGTATCGCCAAATTCCGCGAGGCGACACCTATAGTTTCGATTTTGAATATCAGGTTGAAGACGAATTTGGAACAACCGCTAACGCCACAGTCACTGTGCAAATGACTGGCGGAAATGACGGCTTAACAAACTATTCTGGTTTTCCATATTACTTACATACCCATGGGGGAGACATTCTCTCGGGAACAATGGGCGCTGACGCAATAGATCTTGGAGCCACTGTCGAGCTGACTAAAATTACACACTTGGGGAACAACTCCGGGTCAGAATACGAAGATTACGTTGCTAATGGAATAGGAGACGAGTTTGCAGTTGGAGAGACGTTTTCCGATGACCGGTTAGAGTTAAAAGTTAATGGCGATGGCTCTTGGAACTATTTTGACAAAAGAAACACCTACCAGGCACCTTCGGGCATTCGCTATTTCTTTGCGCATTACACAATTACCTACCCAGATGGTGAAACCGCCCAATTCTATAGAGGTTTTCAATTTAGCCAGCAAACCCTGTATGACTGGGTGGCTGTCAGCGACTTTCAGAGTATTGCGTCTGATGGGCCAGTTTCGGGTCAATTACTGCAAAATGACTCGGCCGACGGCAAGTTTATCGGGGCGCGTGTGGGGGACGATACGACGGCTGGTAGCAACAACCCCTACATGCCTGCTGGGACTATTCTCAATGGTGTTTACGGCACATTAGTTGTTACCAGTGACGGAAACTACACCTATACACCAAACGACGCATACCGAGCATTGGCTTCAGGGGCTGTTGTAACCGACACCTTCAGCTATCAGGCTAGATTAGAAAATCCTGTCGAGGACGGCTTTACCTTTACAGCCGACACTGCAGACATTGTCTTTACCCTTACAGGCCAATCAAATGACTGGGAAGTAAGAGACGACTTTTTTATGATCCGTTCCGACAATGACTTGTCAGGCTCGGTATTGTCCAACGACTATTGGGACCAGACTGAAGATGGGTTGGAGATTATCTTCCTTCAAGGCTTTGGTATGGCGACAGCTGGCCCGAATGCCGGCTCTTTTGTCGCCACCGGGACTTACGGATCCCTTGTATTGGCGCCTGATGGAAACTTCGACTACGAAGCTAACACTCTGTCAGGCGTAGATGAGGGTGTCGACACTTTTGTCGTTACAATCTCTGACGGCAGCGTCAACAAGACATCAAACTTAGTCATAAAGGTTACCGATCACTCAGATTTTGATAACACCGACGAGATATTGACGAAGACCATAGACGTCACTGAGGGGGAAACGGTGACAGGCAGCGGTATTAGCACAAGTGATGCGGGGGGAGATTGGGATAATATTACCGGCGTCGCAACTGGCTCTGGAACCCCCTCCTCGGGCAATGTTGGCGAACGCATAGAGGGCGATTGGGGGTGGCTCACTCTCCGTGCTGACGGCACCTACATATATGAGAGCAACGACACCTATCTCCTCGCCTACAACCAGACAACTACCGACACGTTTACCTTTTCGACGCAGGGTTTCGACGGCAAGGCGATTAGCGGTGAGCACCAATTAATAGTTAACGTTACCGGCATAAATAGCGCGCCAACACTCGACCACTTCACTATCCACATAACTGAAGACACCACCTGGGATTTTTCCGAACATAATTCTATTCTTTATAATAAAATTAATAAGTACTCAGGGGAGACCAGCGATTTGGATGCTCCCAATCAATTAAGTTACGAAAAGGGTTGGGTGCATTACTTGCAAGATGAAGCAGGTGACTATGGAAACAATTGGCGAATTGGGTCGGTGAATGGCTACGGTTATTACGGAAACGATGAATATAAGATAAGCGACACATTAAGCCATATTGGACCAGTTGTTGCTAGTGGTCCTTGGCAGGCAAAATACACGGCCGGTGAGGATATTTACTCCCAAACCAATCCAAGTGGACAGCCCCTCGCAGCCTTTGGTGTGGGTAACGAAATTGGAGTTGTTGCCCCTGATCCCGAGGACGAATTGCTAGCCGGCGAGACTTTCACAATCACCGACAATGAGGTTAAACTTTATTATTTGGGGAACGAAGTTGTTGGAACATTCGATATTGTGGTTCACGGGCTTCCTGATCCACAACCGGTTCTGGTTGACGATGTAATTCCAGTATTTAGCCCAGGTAATGCGAATCAAGATCCTAACAGTAGTATCTATGGCGCCCAATTTCACTTTGGAGACTTAACTGGAGATTACTCGCAAACTGCCCTTTCCGATTACAGTCACGATGTGACTGGTAATGACAGCCATCTTGGCCCTGGAACGATTGCCATTAGCGTCTACGATCAAACTACACAGACATGGAGCGCGTATATTGACGCCGATCAGGATACCATAGCCTCCTCTCAATGGGGGTCTTACCAATGGGATGACGTTGGCGAAGGTCGGATGGTTCGGTTCATACAAAACCAAGCGTTTATTGACCTCTCTTCCGGAGATTTCGTTGATAAGTTTAAATATCGGTTAACGCCGCTAGATACTTCATTAAATCCAGTTGAGGCAGAGGTTACCATAAATCTTCGCGCAATTAACGACCCTATGAATTATACCCTCAGCTCAGATGAGTGGATTTATATGCAGGCGGGCACATCGACAACAATTTCTGCTACAGCGGCCAATGTCGGTACGACATTAGAGAGTGCTGTTGTTGGAGATCACTCGGGCGGCCTCGGTTTGGCGGGCACTACTAAGAGAGATCCAGACGGCGACGGGTCAGTGCACATTTACAGATTTACCAACGGCCAATACTCAAACAGTAGTAGTAGTGCTTATCCCACAGAAAGTGAGGATAAGACGCTGAACTTAAATGTGTACCGAGAAAGTGGTGGATCGGTGGCAACAAACACGCCGGCAACGATAACAGTCAACGATAGCGGTGATTACACCCTGTCTGTCCCAGATTTGCTATTTTTAGACAATAATGGAAAGGATTATCATTTAAGGACACTCGATAATGGCACGTCTATTAAGTTTTGGGACACCAGCTCAAATTATTTTGCGGCTCTGTCCATGTATGTCGAGGGCAATGAAAAAGCTCCGACCGCAGGTGATGACGAGGCCGCCGTATTTGAAGATGAAAATGTCGCCATATTGAATACAAGCACCGCGGCCTATGTGTCTGGCGGCGACAATGGCTCGGCGGTCGACCTGCCTGGCGAACACACCGGAAACCTCCTTTTGAATGACTCAGATGTTGATTTGGATGGAAATAGCCTGTCGGGTTATACGATCACTGGGGTCAAATTTAGCAATGGAAATTATCAAAGCGTTTCTCAGGAATTAGTCGAGACGACAATTGAGGGAACCTACGGCACTCTGAACATCTACCATGATGGCACCTATAATTACACGGCCAACAAGGACGCAGCCGATCCGTTAACACCCGGTGAAACGGTCGTAGACACGTTTACCTACAGATTAACAGATAGCGCTGGCTTTACGGATGAGGCGACGCTGGCCATCACCGTTCACGGTGTTGGCAATGAGACCTATGATATAGAACTTGTTATCGACGAAAACACTGACCTCAATTTCCAGGAGAGCACTTTTCCTGATCTCGAGGGCGACGAGCACAATCCTCCAATTGTCATCCAAACCCTACCTGAGAGAGGGACGCTCTTCTATTCGGGCTCTGACACTCAACCGACAGCGGTTCCCGAAGAATTGACAGCGGTTCCCCAAGAGATACCGCATCAATATTTGGATCGGTTAATGTTCCGCCCCGATGCTGATACGCATGGGGATGACGGCCTTAATAATCAGCCCGGATACGCATTCTTCACCTACTCGGTAAACCTATCCGGAGACAATGACCCGGTTGTGACCGTCAATATTGATGTGAGGCCGGATGGCTCTAATTCACCGCCAACCGTCACCCCGAACGGTATCACAGCGAGTATTTCTGAGATTGCCGACGGCGCCACCGGCGAAACCACGGCCGATGTGACGGCTTCCGGTTCGTTTGACATTGCCGATGGCGACAATAATGCGGTCACGGTATCTGAAACAAATGCGGTGACCACCCATAGCGGCGGCAGCGTTCTCGGCACGCTGACGATTGATCCGATAACGAATAATACCGATGATGGTGCCGGAGTTGTCACATGGAGCTATGCCATTAATGACAGCCATCTTGATGCGATGGCGGTCGGCGCCAGTTTCACCGAAACCTTCACCCTGACCATTGATGACAGCAATGGCGGCACGGAGACGCAAGATATTGTCATCACCGTGAACGGGGCCAATGATGCACCGACGACGCAAGCTGATTACGCTGCAATCGGCGAGGGCGAAACACTGAATGTGGCCGATGCGCAAGGCGATGATTACACAGATCCGGTCACGGCAGGCACATCGACCGGCGATGTGTTGGACACGGCCGCCACCGCCTATGCCGACACGGATATTGACGGCGACACATTGCGCGTCTCGGCCATTGCGCCCGATGGCGGCTCAACCACAACAATTAATGCCGGCGGCAATGCGCAGGTAACCGGTGCGCATGGTGTGCTGACCATGTATGCGCATGGCGGCTATGACTATACCGCCAATAGAAATGTGACAGAGGCCGGCGCGACTGAGGTCGACAGCTTTACCTATACGGTGAGCGACGACAATGGCGGCACGACGACAGCGACGCTGCAAATCACCATTACCGATGTGCCCAATAATCCGCCAACCGTTGAAGTGCAGACCAGCGTTACGGGCAGCGTCACCGAATTGGATGACCCCGATGCGACGGAAGACACGGCAAGCCTCACAACCTCCGGCTCCTTCACCATTGCCGATTTGGATAATGATGGCGTCACTGTTTCTGTGGCCGAGGCGGGAACAACGCGCGAAGGCGGCGGCTTTTTGGGCGACCTTACGCCGTCGGTCGATAATGATACGGCGGGAGACGGCAGCGGTGTCATCGGCTGGACCTACACAATCCCCAATAGCGATATTGGCGGCCTCGATGTCGGGCAGAATTTCAGCGAGACCTTTACCATTACCGTGACCGATACGAATAATGGCACGGTGACGCAAGACGTTACCGTGACGGTGAATGGCGCCAATGACGTTCCCAATATTCAAAATGACAGCTATACGGTCAGTTTCGGCAATACGCTCAGCGTGGATGCGGCCAATGGCGTGCTGGCCAATGATAGCGATGATGATGACCAAGATGTGTTGATTGTTGACGCGGCGGCCGTCTCGGCGGTCGATTTCAACACGGTCGCCTCGGGCGCGGATATGACTGACCTCGTCGGCACTTATGGCACATTGACCATCGACACGGATGGCAGCTTCATCTATACGCCCGACGCCAGCAATGCCGCCCTGCAAGCGCTTGATGGCACTGAGACGCTGACTGAGACATTTTATATTGATGTGCATGACGGCAATGCAACAACGCTTGAGACCGGGGGGCGCAATGTCAATCAGCTCGATATCGTTATCTCCGGTGTCAATGACCCGCCCAGCGTTGACCCTATTACCCGCACCAATACGGAAGATGAGGCGTCTTACACGCTTGACCTGTTAAGCGATGCCAATGCCGATGATGCCGATGATGATGCGGTGAGTGTAAGCGGCACATCAAGCTTCAGTTTTGTAGATGAAGGCGGTGAGACGGACGATTTGCCGAGCGGTGCGGCCAGTGTTGACGGAAGAACGCTGACGATAGACCCGTCTGTGTTCCAGCATTTGGATGATGGCGAGAGCGTGACCATAAGGCTCGACTATTCGGTCACGGACGGCATTGATGCAACGGCCAATACTGCGACCATTACCGTCACCGGTGTTAATGATGAGCCAACCATATCGCCCCTGACGGATGAAAAAGAAAAAACCGATGCCGATTACGCGCTCAGCCTGATTGAGGGTGGCAATGATGTTGACGGTGATACATTGAGCGTTACCGGCAATCCGGTTTTTGAATATGTCGATAAGGACGACCAGCCGGCGACCCTGCCCGAGGGTGCAGCAGTTGTGAATGGCAATGATTTGGAAATATCCCCCGGCGTGTTTTCCGAGCTGATGCCTGGTGAAAGCATCACCATTACCGTTACTTATGATGTGACCGATGGCGATGCGACGATTTCCAACACGGCGGTGATTACGGTGACCGGTGTCAATACGCCGCCGGTCATTATTGATGATCGCGGCACGCCGGATAATCCGGCCGATGATGCTGTCGGCGTTGCCGATGTGACGACGGTTGAGGACACGGTTTATCCGTTTGTCGCTGATGATTTCAATTTCTCCGACGCAGATACGGGTGGCGCACTCAGCGCCATCACCATTATCAATCTGCCTGGCAAGGGCATTTTGCAACTCAACGATGTTGATGTGACGCCGGGACAGCAAATATTGGTCGACGATATTGCCAATCTGACCTTTTTGTCAGACCCCAATGAAAATGGAGCTGGCTATACGACTTTCGACTTCACGGTGAATGATGGCTATGACGATAGCGTTCAGGGCACGATGACCATTCACGTCACGCCGCTCAATGACCCGCCGACAGCCAGCCCGATTGAGCGCGAGCGCACCAAGCTTGCCGACCCATTTAGTGTTGATTTGATAAATGATGCCAATGCGACAGATATTGATGGCGACACGCTGAGCGCCATTAATGATGGTGATTCGAGTGATGACGAGCCGGTTATCACCGTGTCACGAACAGGCACGACGCGGGTTATGATTACGGCGGATAGTGGTCTTTACTTAATTGATGGCGCGGCTGTTACTGCGGAGGGCTTTGCTCTTAATCCGGGCCGGACATATATCTTCGACTGGTCTGAGGCACCATCGCATCCGCTGCACTTTTCTGAAACGTCAGACGGTACGCATGGCAGCGGTGATAGATATGAGACCGGTATCGTTTATGATAATACTGCCGGCACGACGACAATTACCGTTACGAACACCACCCCTGCGCTTCATATTTACTGCCGCGACCATTCCGGAATGGGCTTTGCTACTCCTAAGCAAGACTATGAGTTGCCCGCCAATGCTTATGAGTTGAACGGTTCGACGCTGACGGTCAATCCGCAAATATTTGCCGATCTGGCCTCGGATAATGAAGTTGAGATTGCCATTGCCTATAAGATTGCCGATGGCGATGTCGCTGATGAGGCGACCTATGTCATTGATAATACAGCGACAATTACCATTACCGGCCTGAATACCAAGCCGCAAATTATTGATAATTATGACGATGGCATTAACGACAATGACTTTCCCGATATTGCCGATGTAACGACGCCGGAAGACACGCCTTATGTGTTCACCTTGGATGATTTCAATTATGTCGACCAAGACAATGACCCGATGGCCAACGTGTTGATTACCGAGCTTCCAAGAAAAGGCACGTTGACGCTTGGTGACGGTCAAGGCAATGACACACCGATAACGGCACCGAAAAGCATCTTGCGCGCCGACATTGAGGCCGGTCTCCTGAAATACACGCCGCCTGCAGATGAAAACGGCAACGCCTACACAGACTTTAGGTATTCGGTAAGTGACGGCACCGTCGACAGTGAAGTCGGCACAATGACCATCCACGTCACGCCCGTCAATGATGCACCCACATCGCAAGACCGATTTGTCGGAATTATTGGCAAAATGCCGGTTGTATTCAGCGGCAATGAGTTTTCTTTTGATGATGTCGATGATGGAGACAGCCTCACCCACATAACACTCCGCTCGCTGCCTGAAAATGGATCCCTCTATTTGGTGCCTCGAGATGTCAATTTACCGAATAATCCACGTGCAAACGGTAAAGCCTTTGCAATTGACAGCATGGAGATGGAAGCTCAGTGGAAAATAACAACAATAGACCCTCAAGATGGCCTTGATATCCCTGAGGCTGATCTCAGCCGGCTGGTTTATTTGGCCGATACTAAGGCATCTGACCTTAATTATGATGAATTTACTTTCACTGTAAATGATGGCTCTGAAGTGGAGCCCGTGTCACTAGACAGTGAGGAGGCCAATCGGATTGTGCTTGGTCAGCTTGTGGCGGCGGATAAATTTTATGTCATAGAGGAAGATACGGAACTTGATTCACGCAATAGCGAAGGCATGGGCCTAAACGAAGAAGCCAGTCCTATCGCTAATTTGACGTTTGATTTCAATAATATGCCAGCACGAGGAGAATTAAATCCACTTGCAAACGGCCATTTTGAATTCAAGCCAGAGAGACACTTCTACGATGTAGACAGCCAGTCGCCAGCCAATGTGGTTGAATATACTGTGAGCGCCAATGGCATGACATCTGAGCCAGGGAAAATAACGATTATCGTTAACCCCAAAAATGATCGTCCTGATGCGGTTGGCAAGGTAGCCAGCGTGATGCGTTCGCCTGATACGGAAATCAGGCCGATACCCCTAAATGCCGAGAATATTTTTGCAGATATTGACCGCTACGACCCGCGTTTGGAAAACTTCTCTCGCATGACGAGCAATCCGAAGGCTGTCGCTTCACCCTCCGGTGCGACTTTCGACAATCTCGCCAATGACCATGATGGCGTGCTGTCTTATACGGTTGACGGGCTGCCTGACGGGCTCGAATGGGACGGCGTCGGTGCAATCACCGGGACAACATCGCAAGCCGGCCGCCACTTAATCACGGTTACCGCAACAGATGGCGGCGGTTTAAGCCGCGACGTGTCATTCTTTATCGATATTTTGAAGCCTGTTGTCGAGTCAATAGATCTTCCCGAGCCCAAAGAGCCACCCAAGCGGGAGGTCGAGAAGCCCAGAGAGAGAAGACCGGAATTAAACCCGCATGACTTGCCGCCCGTGATGAAAGTGGCGGCAAAACCGAACGAAAATCGTCAAGTCACCAATGAACCCGATTTCGCCCCCGTCGGCAGACCGGAAATTGAGGCTATCAGCGACGATAATGCCGGCTTGGCTGACGATAGTTGGATGAATGATAAGACCAGTTCGCAGCTTGATATTTCAGGCAATATTCGGGTCATTGATCTGAAGGTGGAAGGCCGCGAAATTGCCGTGCAAATCACCGATGAGGCGAGTGATCGCGCTGAGCGCTTTAAGGGTGAAATGGCGGATGGCTCACCGCTTCCGAGTTGGGTCAAGGTCGACCGTAATACGGGTCTAACCACAGCGGATCCGCCTGCGGGCGCTCAGCCCTTTGAAATGCGCGTTGTCGCTGAAGACGGTGCCGGAAATTCGCGGGCCATTGATCTGGTGCTAGACCCGACAATGGTTGAGGGTGAGGGCGAAGCCGACCGCCAAGCCGACAATAAGCTGGCCTCGAATACGGCCACTCAAATTGCCCCGGCCATTTTGGCCGATAGCCGGCCGACGCAGCCCAATGAGGCGAAACGCGACAATAATCCGGCGCAATCAAATGTCGATGTCTTGGCTGACGGTCGCGTTGCCTTTGCTGATGCCTTTACCGCCGAGCCGACCGGATCTCTCAAGCTTATGCGCATGGTCAATGAGAATGATGGCGTCAAAGTTGAGATAGCCGATGACGCGCGCGAAGATCAAACTCGCTATGAGGTGCGTCAAAAAGATGGCAGCGCCGCGCCTGACTGGGTCAGTGTGAATGTCCAAACAGGGGAGCTGACAATCGAAGCACCAACAAATATCGGGGCTATCGAATTGACCATAGTAGCACTTGATGGCGGCGCCCAGCGGACTATGGATATTGAGCTTGATTTAGAGGAATTGCGTGAAAACGATACTGAAGAAGAGCCGGCCGTGAACGACCCCGATGGTGCATCTGCCACGGAAGGTGGCGAGGAGGCAGACAGTGACGCCAATGATGCGCTGCCGGTTGGCCGATTTATGCCGCTGGATGACCAAATCAACTTGGCGCTGGTCGAGAGTAGCTACGGCAAAGACTTGGAAAATGCAATTCGAGCTCGAGGCTAATTTCACCTCAACACTCAAAAAAGCAAAATCTAGCAATGCCGATGCGCGTTCTCTCGAGACCTTTCTCGCGTAAGAATTCTAATAATTAGCGCCGGTGCATTCCTGTAATCAGTGGGTGTATCTTAACCATTTCATCTAACGGATTAATGATAATTCTTCTGTCGGTTTTTTCGGCACCTTCTTTTTCACAAATTTATACAGATATTTTATCGCTTTACCGAGGTTTCGCATCACCACATTATGGATGTAGGGCAAGGAGGGGATGATGCACAGAAGAGAATTTACCGCAGCAGGATTGGCGCTTATTGCATCAGCGGTTTGCAAAGCGCATGCGTCCGATAATGAAATTCTATTGGGGCAATTGGACCTGGAAGTTGGGCATAACGAAGTTCTGGTGCAAACCGGTGCTTCTCAGTCAGCTCTCCGCTTGGGCAAGTGCGCTTTTTTGTTTGCACCTTTTTCCAGCGTTAAGTTCAACGTGGGAGAAGGACTTGCCGTAAAAGCAGCAAATTTAATGATGGGGGCAATGCATTCCGTATTTGATCCAAATGGACCGGCTGACCGAACCGTAATCACAACTCATGCCACTATCGGTATCAGAGGTACTGCACATTATGTCGAATTAGAGGCGAATGATGACCGCACCTATAGTTGTTGTTGCTACGGGCATATTCACATCCAAACTGAGCTGGATACGGAAACACAAAAAACAAATTATCACGATGCCAGAATTATAGACGCGTCGGGGAAAATCCAAGCTAGCCCCTATAATGTGCCATTAAACCACTATGATAATAGCATTGTCTTTTTGGAAAACAGTGTTGGTCGCAAGCCGCGGTGGTCGCTTCCAAACGGAGAGATGCAATTTATCGCTCCATTTGCCCTTTCTGAACAATAAGTCTCTTAAGCACCTGTTCTAAGGCATTGGTGAGCCCCCATGACTTCAGCGGAAAGGCTGCAAGGTCGGCATTAGCGCGATAGCCCCTCAAGAATGAATGATTTCACGCCGTTATCGGTGACATGGACGCCAAAGCCTTTTATGGTGACATCGCAGAGACTGACGCAATGCCTGTTTCAGGACGGCTTTGCCGAAGCGACATTGTTTTGTCAGCTTTGCCATTTGCTTCGCTTGCCCCCGCCGATAGTCTTCAAGGGGATAAGCGCATCAGGCCCCGTAGCTCAACTGGATAGAGCGCGAGACTTCTAATCTTGAGGTTGTAGGTTCAAGTCCTACCGGGGTCGCCATGCCGCGATGAAGCGGTCGAGGTTTCTAGTAGGCGCCTCCGCCGCCACCACCACTATTGCCGCTTCCGCTGTTGCTGCTTCCCCCGCCGCCATAAACGCCGCCACCGCCGCCACCGGCGCTGGAAATGATAATCGCTGCTGCCGCGATGGCCAGGTAAGTCGACATATAGCCATATTGGCCATGCTCTTCATCGCCTTTTTTATATATGCCGTAATTTGTTGAGCATGCCGACAGCATCAAGGCTGCCGCAATCGATATGATTTTACGCATTAGGTACTCCTCTGTTGCTAACTGTTACGTGGTGCTGCAACAAAAAATGTCAAAAAATCAACGTGCGACATTTTAGAATGGAGAAAATGCGCTTGATTGTTACGCCAACCGGTTTGCCCTTGTTGAGTAAACGCGGTAAGACAAGCCGAATAATTGAATTAGGTGAAACAATGCCGAAACTGAGAAGCAGAACATCGACACACGGGCGCAATATGGCCGGCGCGCGCGGCCTCTGGCGCGCCACCGGCATGGGTGATAGCGATTTCGGCAAGCCGATTGTCGCCGTCGTCAACAGTTTCACGCAATTTGTGCCGGGTCATGTGCATTTGAAAGATTTGGGACAGCTTGTCGCGCGCGAGATTGAAGCGGCCGGCGGTGTTGCCAAAGAGTTCAATACGATTGCCGTTGATGATGGCATCGCTATGGGGCATGACGGCATGCTGTATTCGCTGCCGTCGCGCGAGATTATCGCCGATAGCGTGGAATATATGGCTAATGCCCATTGCGCCGATGCGCTGGTATGCATTTCCAATTGTGACAAGATTACGCCCGGCATGTTGATGGGCGCGTTACGCATAAACATTCCTGCCGTATTCGTATCCGGCGGGCCGATGGAAGCGGGTAAGGTTGTTTGGGAAGATGAAGAGCGCGCCGTCGACTTGGTCGACGCCATGGTTGCGGCCGCTGATGACAGCTATACAGATGAGCAAGTCGATGTGATTGAGCGCTCAGCATGCCCGACATGTGGCTCTTGCTCCGGCATGTTTACCGCCAATTCGATGAATTGCCTGACCGAGGCGATTGGCCTGTCCTTACCCGGTAATGGTTCAGTGCTGGCGACCCATGCCGACCGCGAGGCGCTTTTCAAGCGCGCCGGTCATTTGGTTGTTGAACTGTGCGAGCGCTATTATGAAGGCGATGATGAGAGCGTTTTGCCGCGCTCTATGGCCAATTTCAAAGGCTTTGAAAACGCCATTGCGCTGGATATTGCGATGGGCGGCTCGACCAATACGGTGCTGCATTTGCTGGCCGCCGCGCATGAGGCGGAGGTTGATTTCACCATGAAGGATATTGATCGCATGTCGCGCAAAGTGCCGGTGCTCAGCAAGGTCGCCCCCGCCGTGCCAAATGTGCATATGGAAGATGTGCACCGCGCCGGTGGTATTATGGGTCTGCTCGGTTCATTGTCGCGCGCCGGATTGCTGCATGATGACCAGCCGACCGTGCATTCAAAAACCATTGGCGAGGCGATTGCCAAATATGACATTGCCGGCAATGTCGATGCCGAGGTGCTGGAATTTTATCGCGCCGCCCCGGGTGGCGTGCCGACGCAAACAGCATTCAGCCAAAACCGTCGCTTTGATGATGTCGATGATGACCGCAAAAACGGTGTCATTCGTGATGCTGACAGTGCTTTCAGTAAAGATGGCGGCTTGGCCGTGCTTTATGGCAATTTGGCCGAAAACGGCTGCATTGTGAAAACCGCCGCCGTGGCTGAAGAATGTTATGAATTTACCGGCTCGGCGCGGGTGTTTGAAAGCCAAGACGCGGCCGTCGATGCAATTATGGCCAATGACAATATCAAGCCGGGCGATGTGGTGGTAATCCGCTATGAAGGGCCGAAGGGTGGTCCGGGTATGCAGGAAATGCTCTATCCGACCAGCTATCTGAAGTCGAAGCAACTCGACAAGGTTTGCGCATTGGTGACCGATGGCCGTTTTTCAGGCGGCACGTCAGGTTTGTCAATCGGCCATGTTTCGCCGGAAGCGGCCAATGGCGGTCTTATCGGTTTGGTGGAAGATGGCGACAAGATTGTCATTTCCATTCCTGAGCGTTCCATTCATCTTGATGTTGCTGATGATGTGTTGGCCACGCGCCGCACGGCTATGGATAAAAAAGGCTGGAAGCCAGCCAAAAAACGCGAGCGTGCCGTTTCGAAAGCGTTGAAAGCCTATGCCGCTTTTGCCACCAGTGCTGACCGAGGTGCTGTGCGCGAGCTCGACTAAAGTGGCTGCACCAAATCGCTGATTTTGCCGGTTTGGCATGCATCGATAAATTCTTCGCCGAGCGCATGGCTGCGCCGCACAACTTCGTGCCATTTTTCAAACCGCTCGGCCTCATTATTGCGATATTTCGGGAAATCTTGCCGTGATGGAATTTTGCCGTCGGGCAGGGCTTTCGCCCATTCCGGTCGCGGCGCCAGCATGACTACATTGTCTAGATTATGGGCCGGCACTTTGCGTTTTGGATAAAATTTATCAAACCAGCGCAATTTGAAATGGTCGTAAAAATGCGGATACAGAACCAAGCCATCTGTTTGCGGCCAGAAGTTGGACGGTACGGGATGATAATCCAGCATGCCGCCATCGTGATAAATATGCGCAGGGTCTTCGTCGAGTTTGACCGGTTTCATATAGACCGGAATGGCACCCGATGCACGTAAGGCTTTGGTGAAATTATCGGGCGTCAGCGAAGCCTGTCGAACCGGAAACCCGTCGCGCGCTTGAAACTCAATGTCGCTGCGCGGGTCGGAGAAGATTGCCCGTTCGGCCAATCCGATAAGATGACGGTCGGTGAAGGTCGATAACAGCGCGGCGCGTGCAAGAGCGAAACCTTGTCGCCAGACTTTGGCATTAAGGCCGCCATGACAGCGCACGGTGCCGATATGCAGCCGATATTTTTTATTGGCAAAAATTTCGGCAATGCCTTTCGACATGTCGCCATCATGGTCATGTGCCATTGATTTTTTCAGCACAATATCGGTCTGCGTATCAATGCTTTGAAGGTTGATCGGCCCCTCATAGCTTTGCGCAATATAAGCATCGGCCATTACTTTCAGCGTCGCATCAGAATCAGCACGTGCCGCCCCTGCCAATTTGAAAGCACCGACTGAGGTGCCGAATAGGTCGACCGGCGTTTTTTCAGTGCGCTGTGTCATGAACTGCGCGAATACTTTATGGTCAAGACCGGCAATGGCCAACCATTTGGCCGCACCTGATGCGCCAAAAATGGCGCTTATGTGGTCGGGTGACAGGCCATGCTTGCGAATATGCGTCAGCGCTTTAGCACCGGCGGCGATGATTAAATCACTCATTGGCATAGGCTTTCATGGCGCGTTCAAAATCGGCAAATAGTGAGGCTGAGATGATATTTTCTCCGGCCTGATATTCAGGGTGCCATTGCACGCCGACGCAATAGGTCGCTCCAGTGTGGCGAATGCCCTCAATTGTGCCATCTTCGGCGGTCGCTTCAACCGAAAGATTGTTGCCCAATCGGTCAACCGCTTGCCAGTGCAACGAATTGACTTGCGCGCTTTCGACATTCAGCAAATTGTGAAAATAGCCGTCCTTAGAGAAGTCAACACGATGCTGAATGCCGAATTTCACATCTTTTTCTTCGCTTTCGGGCATACGGTGATCCAGGCGACCGTCAACCTCATGCACGGTGGGGTTGAGAGAGCCACCGCAAGCGACATTCAATTCCTGAAAGCCGCGGCAAATAGCAAGCACCGGAATATCACGGGTAATCGCTTGTTCAATGGTTTGGAACGCCGCCTCATCGCGCGCCAAATCAAACGGTTCGTGCGCCTCGGTCTCTTCCATGCCATAGCGCGACGGGTGCACATTACTGGTGCTGCCCGGCAGTAATATGCCGTCCACCCGTTCCAATATGGGCGCGGCGTCAAATGTGCCGTTTACCATGGGGGAGGGGATAAGCACGGGCTGGACATTCATATATTCTGCCACCCCCTCAAGATACATATGGGTGACCGATTGCAACTCATCGACCAGATGCTTTTTACGATTGCAGATTATGCCCAGCAGCACGGTGTTTTCCTTTCCCGCAGTTTACTAAATCCTATTTAACGGATATGTAGGATATAGCGAATAGCCTAAATTTTGCCACGGTTTAACCGCAGGATGTGACAATGAAAAATATTTTGAAGATTTTTTCCCTGACGAGTGCGCTGGTTGTGAGTGCCACAACTCATGTTTTCGCTTTCAGTGAGCGCGAAGGTCTCGATATTTATCAGCGGGGCCATTATCTCGAAGCCATTGAGTATTGGAAGAAAGCTGCTGCCGCCGGTGATGCCGGTTCGGCCTATCGGCTTAGTGAAGAATATTTCGATGCCAAAATCATCAAGCGCGATTTGAAAACCGCTTTCAAATATTTGCAGCAGGCGGCAAAAGGCAATGATGCGCGCGCCATTACCGATCTGGCCTCTTTTTATGATTACGGGACAGGCGTCACCAAAGACCGCAAAAAGGCTGCGCAGCTCTATTTGCGCGCGGCAAAAATGGGCATGCCTGCCGCCATGTTTAATGTCGCCGCTATGTTGGAAACCGGTGACGGTATTCAAATGGACAAAGTCGAGGCGTATAAATTCTACTTGCTTTCACGCGATCAAGGCTTTGCCCCATTTGCCAATAAAGCGCTTGAGGATATGGCCTCCAATATGACGGTTGAGCAAATCGTTGAAGCCGAAGATTTGGCCGATAATTTCGTGCCCAACGCTTATTAGACCGAATATCCGGCGCGCCCGAAGCCGTCGCGTAAATCGGCTTTCAAATCATCGACATGTTCCAGCCCGATATTGAGGCGCAGCATCTGCCCGTCCGTTTCAAACGGCTTGGCGGTTCGGACGATTTTGCACGGCACGATCAGGCTTTCAAAGCCGCCCCAGCTATAACCCATGCCAAACAGGCGCATATTGTCGAGCATGGCCGCGAGTTGCTCTTCGCTACATGGGTCAAGCTCGACCGAGAACAGACCGCCTGCGCCGGTAAAGTCGCGCTGCCACAAATCATGACCCGGCGCGCCGGGTAGGGCCGGATAATACACTTTGTGGACAAAGCTCATGCCTTCGAGCCATGCGGCAATATCAAGTGCCGCTTGCTGATGCTGCTTCATGCGGGTCGGCATGGTGCGCAAACCGCGCAAAGCGAGGAACACGTCATCTGGGCCCACGCTGAAACCGATATTGCCATGCACGCGCTCCAGCTTGGTGAGGTTATCGCCTTTGGCCGCGACAGTGCCGAGCAGGGCGTCGGCATGGCCGACAACATATTTGGTGGCGGCGAGAATAGAAAAATCGACATCGAAATCGAGCGGGCGGAAATTGAGCGGCGTCGCCCACGTATTGTCTATGGCCGTTTTGACACCGGCCTTTTGCGCCGCTTTTACAATGGCCGGCACGTCTTGCACTTCAAAGGTTTGCGAGCCGGGGCTTTCCATGAAAATCATCGCCGTATTGTCGCGCATGAGCTTGGCAATATCGCCACCGATGAGCGGGTCATAATATTCCGTCTCAACGCCGTAATCGCTCAGGAGTTGGTCACAGAGTTTGCGGGTTGGTTGATAGGCGCTGTCGACCATTAACAAATGAGAGCCTGCGGAAACCGCCGTCATAATGGCCAGCGACACGGCTGAGGCACCTGAAGGCGTCAGCATGGTGCCGTCAGCCCCTTCAAGCGCGTTCATGGCGTCTTGCAGCGCGCTGGTCGTCGGCGTGCCGCGACGGCCATATGTATAGGGGATTTTCTCCGTACCGCGAATGGCGGCCAGCGACGGATAGATAATCGTTGAAGCGTGATAGACAGGCGTGTTGACCGCACCGGCATGGTCTTTCGGGCTTCGACCAGTGACAACAATTTTTGTTTCGTCTTTCACCTGTTTTCTTTCCGCTCAGAAATGTTAGAGTTCGCTCATTATTCGCTAATGAGGTTGGATATGCAAATCAAACGCTTGGTTTTTGGCGCGCTCGCATCATTGCTTTTGGCGTTCGCCCCGCTGTCTGTCGGAGCAGCCGGAAATACGTTGGACGTTGTCATGAAACGCGGTTATGTGCAATGCGGAGTATCGCAAGGCCTGCCGGGCTTTTCAAACCCTGATGACAAAGGCAATTGGACCGGCATTGATGTCGATTTTTGTAAAGCCGTCGCCGCCGCAATTTTCGGTGATGCCGCGAAGGTAAAGTTTACGCCGCTATCAGCCAAAGAGCGCTTTACCGCCATTCAGTCCGGCGAAGTTGATATTATCGCCCGAAATACGACATGGTCGATGCATCGCGATACAGCGCTCGGTGTTGATTTTCGCGCCGTCAATTATTACGACGGGCAAGGTTTTATGGTGCGCGCGGATTTGGGCGTAACTAGTTCGACAGAGCTTGACGGCGCAACCCTGTGCACCAATCAGGGCACGACCACTGAACTGAACGCCGCCGATTATTTCCGCGCCAATAATATGCAATATGAGATTGTCGCTTTCGAAAAAGCCGATGAAGCCGTTGCCGCCTACAATTCGGGGCGCTGCGATGCCTATACCACAGATCACTCAGCGCTTTACGCGCAACGCCTAAAACTGACCGACCCGCAAGCGCATATTGTTTTGCCCGAGATTATTTCCAAAGAACCGCTCGGCCCGGCCGTGCGGCAGGGTGATAATGTCTGGGGCGATATTATTGCTTGGGTGCATTACGCCACTGTGGCAGCAGAGGAACTGGGCGTAACGTCGAAAAATATCGGCTCTATGGGCAATTCGACCAATCCGTCAATCAAGCGCTTGCTGGGCAAAGACGGCACGTTTGGGGCCAATCTCGGCATTCCGGCCGATTGGGCGTTTCAAGCGGTCAAGCAGGTCGGCAATTATGGTGAAATTTTTGAACGCAATGTCGGCATCAATACGCCGCTCGGCATTAAACGCGGCTATAATGCGCTGTGGACTGATGGTGGCCTGCAATATGCGCCGCCCATTCGCTAGGAGCTGACCATCAACACGCTGACGTCAAAACTGCTGCGCCGTGATGTGCTTTTGCAGGCGCTGGTGCTTGGTGCTTTGGTGCTGGCCATGGTCTGGCTGGTCGCCAATGTACAAAGCAATTTGGAGCGGCAGAACATTAATTCCGGCTTCGGCTTTTTGTCGGAGCGCGCCGGTTTCGGCATTAACCAAACGCTGATTGATTATTCCGAAGACAGTAGCTTTGCGCGCGTGCTGACGGTCGGGTTGTTGAACACGCTTCTGGTTTCTGTGCTCGGCATTATTCTGGCGACAATTCTCGGTTTTGCGCTGGGCGTGGCCCGTCTGTCGAGCAATTGGTTGGTCAATAAAACGGCGATGGTTTATGTCGAGATTTTCCGCAATGTGCCGCTGCTTTTGCAGATCATGTTTTGGTATTTCGGCGTGCTGCGCAATCTACCAAGCCCGCGCCAAGCCGTATCGCTCGGCGATGCGGTGTTTCTGAGCAATCGAGGCATTGTTGTTCCGGCTTTGGAAATGACCGCCGCCGCCTGGTGGTATGGCGCGGCACTGGCGGCCAGTGGCGCGATTTATGTATGGCTGCGCCGCCGCGCCAGACTCTCGCGCCTGGCCGATGGCTCGCTTATCTCGATATGGCGACCTTTCGCGATGATTGCTCTGGCATCGCTGGCTTTTGCGGCAATGATGGGTGGCGTGCCGTTCAGCTTTGATATTCCGGCCTTGAAAGGCTTTAACTTTCGTGGCGGCATCACTGTTATTCCTGAGTTTGTCGCTCTGCTTCTGGCGCTCAGCCTCTATACGGCGGCGTTTATTGCCGAAATTGTCCGCGCCGGCATTCAATCGGTCTCAAAAGGTCAGCGCGAAGCGGCTTCGGCGCTTGGCTTGCCCGACAATACGGCCTTGCGGCTGGTGGTCATTCCGCAAGCGCTGCGCGTCATCATTCCGCCACTGACCAGCCAATATCTCAATCTGACCAAAAACTCATCCTTGGCGGTCGCCATTGCCTATCCCGATATTGTCTCCGTGTTCGCAGGCACCACGCTGACGCAGGTCGGCCAAGCCGTCGAAATTATATTCATCACCATGATGATTTATCTGACGCTGAGCCTGCTCACTTCTTTTGCCATGAACCGATATAATGCGCGCATTGCGCTTGTGGGACAGAAGTCGTGAGCAGCTGGACACCGACAGCCCCGCGTCCGGCTCCGGCCAGTACGGTCGGCTTTGTCGCTTGGACGCGCGCCAACCTGTTCGCCAACAAGTTGGATACGGCACTGACGCTTTTGGCATTCACGCTGGTTGTCTATGTGGTCGAAGCGATATTCGGCTGGGCGATTATTGATGCCAGTTTTACCGGCGATGATCGCACAGCCTGTTTGAAAGAGGTGCAGGGCGCGTGCTGGCCGTTTATCGAAGCGAAATTCGGCCAGTTTATTTATGGACGTTATCCTGATGCTGAACGCTGGCGCGTTGATTTGGTGTTTCTCTCCGGTCTTATCGGGCTGATACCCATGCTGATGCCGAATGTTGGCTTCAAGCGCGCCAATATGATTTATCTGCTCGGCTTTTATCCCATATTTGCTTTCATCATGTTGAATGGCGGCATGCTGGGGCTTGCCACGGTCGATACAACCGATTGGGGTGGGCTATTGGTGACACTGGTTGTGGCCATTACCGGCATTGTCGCATCGCTGCCACTCGGCATTTTGCTGGCACTGGGACGGCGCTCCGACCTGCCGATTGTGCGCGCTTTGTGCATAGGCTTTATCGAGATATTCCGCGGTGTGCCGCTCATCACTGTTTTGTTTATGGCCAGCGTCATGCTGCCCTTATTCCTGCCTGACGGCGTCAATTTCGATAAGCTGGTGCGCTGTCTTATTGGCGTGGCGTTGTTTTCATCGGCCTATATGGCGGAGGTGGTGCGCGGCGGGCTGCAAGCCATTCCGAAAGGGCAATATGAAGCGGCGGCGGCGCTTGGCCTCGGCTATTGGAAAACCACCCGCCTCATTATCTTACCGCAAGCGCTCAAGCTGGTCATTCCCGGCATTGTGAACACATTTATCGGCCTGTTTAAGGACACGACTTTGGTGTTGATTGTCGGCTTGTTTGATTTGCTGGGCATTGTGCAATTGCATTTCACCGATGCCAGCTGGGCGACGCCGGAGACGCATATTACCGGCTATGTATTTGCCGGTGCCGTATTCTGGCTTTTCTGTTTTGCCATGTCGCGCTATTCAATCTTTATGGAAAACCATCTTTCAACCGACAGGACAAGCTCATGAGTGACCCGGTTATCCGCATCAATAAAATGAATAAATGGTTCGGCAATTTTCATGTGCTGCGCGACATTGATTTGAATGTGGCGTCGGGTGAGAAGATTGTCATTTGCGGGCCATCGGGCAGCGGCAAGTCGACACTTATCCGTTGCATCAATCGGCTTGAAACGCATCAAGAGGGCGAGATTGAGGTGGAAGGCGTGACGCTTGACGGTTCGCTGAAAAACCTTGAGGAAATCCGCTCCAATGTCGGCATGGTGTTTCAGCAATTCAATTTGTTTCCGCATATGACGGTGCTGGAAAACTGCACTTTGTCACCGATTTGGGTGCAGCAAAAATCACAAGCTGAAGCAGAAAAGCTGGCGCGCGAATTGCTGGAGCGCGTGCGCATTCCCGACCAAGCCGGCAAATATCCCGGCCAGCTTTCGGGCGGCCAACAGCAGCGCGTCGCCATTGCCCGCGCTTTGTGCATGAACCCACGCATCATGCTGTTTGATGAGCCAACCTCGGCACTCGACCCTGAAATGATTAAGGAAGTGCTCGACGTGCTGGTGGAGCTGGCCAATGAGGGCATGACCATGCTGTGCGTGACGCACGAAATGGGTTTTGCCCGACAAGTGGCTGATCGCGTTATATTTATGGATGAGGGTGAGATTGTTGAAGAGAATGCGCCGGAAGCATTTTTTTCCAATCCTGAAAATGAGCGAACCCAGCTGTTCCTCAGCCAAGTGCTGACGCATTAATCGTCGATGATTTCTACTTGCTTGCGCTTATAAGCGGCGAAGCCGGAGCGTTGATATAGTTTCAGCGCCGCCGGATGGTCGAGTGTGCAGGTTTGTATAATGACTTTTTTCGGATCACGTTCCCTGATGATTTGCATGCTGCGCTTCATCATGCGGGGGCCGAGGCTGTTACCGATTTCGCTTTCGACAAGACCGAAGAAAACAATCTCGACTTGCGGAAATAATCTGAAATTCAGTTCGACATAGCCAATCGCGTCTCCTTCACGGCGCAAAACGAAAATCTCTGTTGCCGGATGGTGAATGAGTGCCGCCAATTGGCGGTCGTCCAGATGGCGTCGATTGACCCAATGCCAACGCCTCCCGACACCGTCGTAAAGCTTGCGGTATTCATCAAGCGCAATGTTCGGCTCATGCTCAAAGCTGATACCCTCCGGCCAATCAATATCGCCGGAAGCGACAGGCAAGGGCGCTTCCATAGCGAGATGGGTAACAATGGTTTGCAGTTTCGTCATTACAGCCAGTCAGGATAGGGCAGACCCTTCTCCTTTAAAAATGCAGGATTGAACAATTTCGACTGATAGCGTGTGCCATAGTCGCACAGGATAGTCACAATGGTATGGCCGGGCCCTAAATCGGCCGCCATACGCATGGCACCGGCAATGTTTATGCCGCTTGAGCCGCCGAGGCAAAGCCCCTCATCTTTCAGCAGATCAAACACAATCGGTAGCGCTTCGGCATCGTCAATCTGATAAGCATCGTCAATCGGCGCGCCTTCAATATTGGCAGTGACACGGCCTTGCCCGATACCTTCAGTGATTGATGTGCCTTCCGATTTCAGTTCACCGCTTTTGAACCAGTGATACATGTTTGCGCCCATCGGGTCGGCGGCGGCAATGCGGATGTCGCTGTTTTGCTCTTTCAAGTAAATTCCCGTGCCGGCCAAAGTGCCGCCTGTGCCAATGGCGCAGGTAAAACCGTCGACCTTGCCGTCGGTTTGACGCCAAATTTCCGGCCCTGTCGTCTCAATATGCGCCTGTCGATTGGCGATATTGTCGAATTGATTGGCCCAAACCGCGCCGTTTTCGTTTTTTTCGGCCAATTCGGCGGCCAGTCGGCCGGAATATTTGATGTAATTATTGTCATCGGCATAGGGCACGGCAGGCACTTCAATCAATTCTGCTCCGGCCAAACGCAACATGTCCTTTTTTTCATCGCTTTGCGTTTCAGGAATGACGATGACGGATTTATAGCCGAGCGCATTGGCGACCAGCGCAATGCCAATGCCTGTATTGCCTGCAGTGCCCTCAACAATCGTGCCACCCGGTTTCAACAAGCCTTTGGCCTCGGCATCGCGAATAATGAAGAGGGCGGCGCGATCTTTCACCGATTGTCCGGGGTTCATGAACTCAGCCTTGCCCAGAATCGTGCAATCAGTTTGTTCAGATGCCTTTTTTAGCTTGATAAGCGGTGTATTTCCGATGGCGGCGATCATGTCGTCAAGAAATTGCACTTTTCTCTCCCTCGGCTCAAAAAAAAATCGATTTGCCTAATCCGATGAGCGGTTTACATCGTATTTTAAACGAATTAACTTATTTCTGGTAAGCATTAAAGAGGTTTCTGTTGAACGCGCATATACCCCTTAGTCCAAGTTTGGAATCGTTGGTTGCACAATATGCATCAGGCGATCTTGGTCATGGTATGTCTGTTTTGATGGCGAGCTTCATTACGCTTTCTCCGGCCGCTCGCGAACAATATCGCGCTCTGGAGCAACTGAATGGTGTTTTGCTCGATGAGGCAGAAAAAAGTGAGGTTGGCGAGGATACGCTGGACGCATTAATGGCGCGGCTTGATGAGCCGGAAGAAGACGAGCAGCAAGCTTGTGCGACAGAAAATCAAGATTTACCGGCTGCTTTGCGTGATTTGCTAAGCGAGCCGATCGAAAACGCCGGATGGCGTTTCGCCTATCCGGGCGTCAAACAGCTTAAATTGCCCTTTGGCGATAGCGGTGAGAGCGTAAAATTGCTGAAAATCAAACCGGGCAAAGCTGCACCACGACATACACATAATGGCATTGAGGCCACTCTTGTCTTGCGCGGCGCGTTTCGGGATGGTAACCGACTTTATGAGCGCGGTCAGTTGGCTCTTGCCGACCAGCATATTCAGCACCGTCCGCGCGCTGAGGGAAATGAAGATTGTATTTGCTTGGCGGTGACGGATGGCGCGCTTCGATTTACGGATAGCTTGGGACGTATTGCTCGCGATTTCTTCGCGCGTTAGATCGGCGCTTTTTCTTACATTACTGTTCTCAACATCGGCCGCCGCCGACACGGTTTCGCGTGATTGGCTGGGCGGTGTGCCCGATGACGGCTTTTTGGCATATGAGATTTCGCGCAAGGACAAGCCATTGGGCTTTCAAGCCTTAAGTTTCAGTCGCTCTGAAAGCGGAGAACTGATTGTCAATGTACATATTGAGATTGACTTCAAATTAGGCCCGATACCGTTGTTTCGCTATTTGCATGACAATCGTGAGGTCTGGCGCGACGGCACTTTGCTGTCGATAAAATCAAAGACCTATAATAACGGTAAGGACGCGCATGCCGATTTGCAGCTTGAAAATGGGCGCTATGTCGGGAGCGGCAGTCGCTATGAAAACAATTTGGAAGCGCCGCTTCTTTCCACCAGCTATTTCAATCCAAATTTCATCCGCCAGTCGGCTTTAATCAGCACGCAAGATGGTCGCTTATTGGAACCTAAAATTGAGGCTATGGGCGTTGAAACACTGAATATTGATGGCGTGCCTGTGCAGGCAACGCGGTTTCGCTTGTCGGGCAAATTGAGCATTGATATTTGGTATACTGATGCCGGCCGATGGGTGAAGACCGAGTTTTCGCGCGGTGGTAATACGCTGGTTGTCAAACAAACCAATCCGGCGCGCATTCCGCCGCGTAAAAAGTGGCGACGTCCATAAACCCTTCGGGAGTTCAGATATGAAAATAATGACACCGCGCCATGGTTGCGCGTGGATCACCGGCGCGTCTTCCGGTATTGGTGCTGCCTTGGCCCTTGAATTGGCGTCGCGCGGCTGGCAGGTGGCAATTTCCGCGCGACGTGAAGCCGATTTGCAAGCCGTTGCGGCACAGCATAAAAACATTCATGGTTTTGTCTGTGATGTCACTGACCGCCACGCAATGGCTCAAATAAGCGCAGAAATTGAAGCCGCGCTCGGCCCTATTGCGCTTGGTGTTATGAATGCCGGCATTTATTTGCCTACGGCTTTGCCGGACTTCGACCCTACACTGTTTGACCGTACTTTTGAGGTTAATTTGACCGGCACGGTCAATGGTCTCGCGGCGCTGATTCCCAATATGGTGGCGCGCGGCGAGGGGCATATTTCACTGATTTCCTCCGTCGCCGGATATGGAGGTCTTGTTACTTCCGCTGCCTATGGTGCATCAAAAGCGGCGCTGTTCAATATGGGCGAGTCTTTGGCGATGGATTTGAAAGATAGCGGTGTGCACATTTCTATGGTTGCGCCCGGTTTTGTTAAAACACCGGCGACCGATGTAAATGAATTTGCCATGCCGTTTATCATTGAAGCCGATGAGGCCGCGCGCCGCATTGCTGACGGTCTTGCCAAGAACAAGACGCATATCTCATTCCCGCGCCGCTTTTCGTTTCTGTTGCGCTTGATAAATCTTTTACCGCGCAGCACTTATGTGAAGCTGGCAGGGCGTTTTATGGGCCGTTAAAAGCGCTTCAGTCGCGCATCAGGGTGAAATGCGACACATCGATTGACCGTGTTGTGAAGCCAGCCTCGCAATAAGCCAGATAATATTCCCACATATTGCGGAAACGCGAGTCAAAACCGAGCGCCTGCACTTCCGGCCAAACGTCGAGAAAGCGGTGCCGCCATTCGGCCAATGTGCGCGCATAATCTGTTGCAAAATCTTCGCGCGCGACCAGTTTTAAGTCGGCATTGGCGAATTCGACATCCAAGCGTTCAGGCGATGGCAGCATGCCACCGGGGAAAATATAGCGTTGAATGAAATCGGTTTTCTTGCGATAGGCCTCGAAGCGCTCTTTTGCAATGGTGATGATTTGCAAACCGGCTTTGCCGCCCGGTTTCAGGCACGCATGCACTTGCTCGAAATAGGTCGGCCAATAGCTCTCGCCAACCGCTTCAAACATTTCGATTGATACAATGTGGTCATATTGTTCGGTCAGATCGCGATAATCGCAAAATTTGAAATCAACCTTGCCTTGCAGACCGGCCAAAGCAATGCGGTTTTTGGCAAACGCCAATTGTTCATTCGAAATGGTGATGCCGGTGACCTTACAGCCGATTTCGCGCGCTGCAAATTCTGCAAAGCCACCCCAGCCGCAACCGATTTCAAGCACATGGTCATTGGGCCCGATATCGGTGCTGGCCGCAAGGGCGCGATATTTCTCATTTTGTGCGTCGCGCAATGTCTGTTGGCTGTCGCGGAATAGGGCAGAGGAATATGTCATGGTGGCATCGAGCCATAGCGCGTAAAACTCATTGCCCAAATCATAATGCGCGTGGATATTGCGTTTCGCACCTTGGCGCGTATTGGGGCGCAAAATATGAATGATGCGATTAATCCATTGGGTGAAGCGGTTTTTGCCAATACTCTGCTGCAACATGGTCATATTGCTGTTCAGCAAAATCAGCAGTTTCGCGAGGTCGGGGGACGACCATTCACCATCCATATAGGATTCGGCAAAACCCATGGCACCATGGCGCAAAGTGCGGTTGAAAAAAGCCATATTGTGAATTTTCAAAACAGCGGGGCCGTCGGCCAATGCTGTGCCGAAAGTCAGCACTTCACCATCGGGTAGAGCAATTTGAATTTGGCCGAATTTGAGCTTACGCAGCAAGAGCGAAAGAATTTTCATCGCAGCCGGTCTGGCGTGCCTGCTATTTGCAACCCGTTCATGGGGCTTCGCGCTACTCATTGGTCCCTCCGGTCACTCAAATGCTATGCCGACGCTGAGGCGGTTCAGGGCGTTTGATAAACGGAACGCCCTTCAAAAACAGTTTGGCAGCTTCAAAGTGGATTGCAACCAAAACCTTTACGGTCATAAGCGGGTGTCTGATGAAAGCTTTAAAGAGGGCCTTATCGGTGAGTGTGCAATGCGCGCCGATAAAGCTGGCCACAAGTAGCGGTTTATCGTCCTGCGTCTCTCTGATGACCAGCCGCAATGTCTCTTCAGGTGGCGCGGCGGAAAAGTGATAGGTCGCATGCATACTGATAAAAGGCGAGACATGCATGAGTTTATCGCGATTATGCAGCAGTGGGCGGTCGGCATTCGCGCCGTTAAGCGGCACGACATAAATATGGTCATCGCCAAATGTATTGCGCACTTCATAGACCATAGCCATCACCTCGCCCTTAAGGCGGCAGTAATAGACTGTCAGCGGATTGAAGGCGAAGCCGAACATGCGTGGATAGCATAGGATATGAATGGTCTCGGGTGCTTGTAGCCCTGCTTCAGCAAGCAAGCCTTCAACAAAGGGGCGCAAGGGCGAGCCGTCTTTTGGTCCGTGGTCGCGGCGTCTAATGCTGAACAGGTTAAATCGGTCAACCGACAGCAGCTTCAGACCGAGGCGGTTATTGTCAATATCATCAATATCGAGAAAGGCAGAGAAAACCCGATAGGTGAAACGATGAGTGCGTGGGCGATAGCGTGCATGACGCACTTCACCCATATAAAGCGCATTGTCGTTCCCGGCGGTCATTACTCGGCGGCCGCCTTCTCAATATGGCTGACTTTAGGCAGCGCAGCAATTTGTGCGCAAACTTTTAAGGCCGATTGCAGGCCGTCTTCATGAAAGCCATATCCGCACCACGCGCCGCAATACCAAGTCCGGTTAACCCCTTGAATGGTCGGCAGATGGGTTTGGGCTTTGCGAGCTGCACCATCGAATTGCGGATGGTCATAAACATAATGGCCGAAAGTCATATCCGGCGCGGGCGGCACAGGCGGATTGAGGGTCACGAAAACCGGTTTGCTATAATCAATGTTCTGCAAGCGGTTCATCCAATAGCTGACCGACATAACCGGGTCGCGCCCGTTCTTGTCTTGGCTGATATAGTTCCATGCCGACCAAACTGATGGCTGTTTCGGCATCAGTCTGAAATCGCGATGCAAGTAGACATCATTCGGCAAATAACGAATGGCGGAGAGAATTTCCTGCTCTTCGCGCGACGCATCAGCCAGCATGGCGAGGCTTTGGTCACTATGCGCGGCGAGAACAATCTGATCATAAGTCTCGGTTTGGCCATTGGCCGTTACGTCGACGCCATGCGCGTGGCGTTTAATGGCGGTCACTTCAGCCGACAGGCGAAGGCAGTTTCTGTATCCGGCAGTGATTTTTTCAACATATTCGCGGCTGCCGCCGGTTACCGTGCGCCATTGCGGGCGGTCCTTATTTATAAGGCGGTGATTGTAGAAAAATTGCAGGAAACTGGCGGCCGGAAAATTAAGAATTTCATCAGCCGGTGTCGACCAAATCGCGGCACCCATAGGCAGTAAATAGCGATTGATGAAAATGCGGCTCATGCGATTGCGCTTGAGCCAGCGGTTAAGGCTTTCATCGCCCAGCGTTCCGGCTTCATGATCTTGCTTGGCCAATCGATTGAATTTGAAAATATCGCGCAGCATCAACCAGAAGAGCGGGTTTATCCAATTGCGTTTCTGCGCAAAGACCGAAGCGATTGATTGCCCTGACCATTCAAAAGCCCCGCGATTGGATGAAAAGCCGAAACTCATATCGCTCGCTTCAGTGTCAACTTTCAATTCTTTGAACAGGTTGATGAGGCCCGGATAGTTCAACTCATTGTATACGATGAAGCCGGTATCGACGCTCAGCCAGTCGCCATTGCCGGAATAATCTATGTCTTTGGTGGCGCTGTGGCCACCGGCGCGGCTGCGTTTTTCATAAACCGTCACATCATGCGACTTGGATAATATATGCGCAGCTACATTGCCGGATATGCCGCTGCCGATAATCGCGATTTTCATAATTACTCCTACTCAACTACAAAGATTTAAAGCTCTCCAGCGCGCGCGCACGCGCGGCTTCATGGTTAACAATCGGGTTTGGATAGGTGTCGCCGAGGCTGATGGCGCCGCTATCGAGCATGTCGGATTTCGCCGTCCACGGCGCGTAAAGGGTTTTTCCGGATAAGGCAGACAGTTCAGGCACATAGGTTTTGGTGTAAATGCCGTCGGCATCGAATTTCGGGCCCTGCAATATCGGGTTGAAAATGCGGAAATAGGGGGCCGCGTCAGCGCCGCAACCGGCGACCCATTGCCAACTGGCGCTATTATTGGCCGGATCGGCATCCACCAGACATTCCCAAAACCATTTTTCGCCTTCACGCCAATCAATCAGCAGATGCTTGATAAGGAAAGACGCGGCAATCATCCGCACGCGATTGTGCATATAGCCGGTGCGGCGCAATTCGCGCATACCGGCATCGACAATCGGATAGCCCGTCTCACCATGCTTCCAAGCTTCAAAAGCATCAGCGTCATTCCGCCACGGAAAGGCCTCGAATTTGTTTTGCAAACAAGTCTCAGCCAAATTCGGATTATGATAGAGCAGTTGATAAGAAAACTCGCGCCATCCCAATTCAGAGAGAAACTTGGTGCCGTCGTCGGTTTTGATGTTTGCTGCTTCGGTTTCGGCAACGATTCGCGCCGGGCTAATTTCACCCCAACGCAAATGCGGACTGAGGCGCGAAGTGGCGGGTTCGGCCGGCAAATTGCGGCGCTCGGCATAACCACTTATATTTTGCGTGAGAAACAATGCCAGTGCATCGCCCGCGCCGTCTTCGCCCGGCTGCCATATATTGAGGTTGTTCATGTGGGCAAGCGCCGCCGTGTCGGGTAGGGCATTGCTTTCCGGCCATTGTGCCGGTGCGGTTATTTTGTCGGGCACATTCCAAAGGCCACGTTTCAAGCCTAAGGCACAGCAGGCGCGCCAGAACGGCGTGAATACTTTGAACGGCCCACCTGTCGATTTTGAGGTTACTTCCCACGGTTCGAACAGCAGGCTGCCATTAAAGCTTTCGGCATCAATACCGCCATCTTTTAGCTCGCTTTTAATGGCTGTATCGCGGGCAACAATATCGGCTTCATATTGGCGATTCCAATAGACCGCGCGAGCATTGACTTCTTTGGCCAGCGCAGACAGAACATCGGCCGCTCTGCCTTTGCGGTAAATCAGCCGATTGCCGCGCTTTTTCAAGGATGCATCAAGCTTTGCAAGGGATTTGTTGCGCCACCAGAGCCCCATAGTGCCGGCTTGGCGACCGCAATTTTCATCGTCGATAAAAACGGGAATAACGGCATTATTGCCGCCTAGGGCGCATTGTAGCGCCGGATTGTCGTTCAAGCGTAAATCCTGACGAAACCACACAATGATGTTCTGTGACACGTCGTACTCCCATATTCACAACTTCATACGGGAAATAGGGCGTTTTGGATGTTTTGCTAGGAGAGAAAACGATAAAGGAGTGGCTCCTCGGGCCGGATTCGAACCAGCGACCAATTGGTTAACAGCCAACTGCTCTACCACTGAGCTACCGAGGATTAACTCTGTCGAGACTGCCGATATAACAGAGCTTGCCGCGCGCGCCAAGATGAAAAACCGCCAGACTTTAAAAGTTTGGAGGCCACGCCCGGAATCGAACCGGGGTACACGGCTTTGCAGGCCGCTGCGTCACCACTCCGCCACGTGGCCGTCGCCGATTGCCGAAACAATCGCTGTGGTCGCCCGTTTATAAATGCCCTGACTGTCAGCGCAACCTGTTTTTATTGTGAAAAAAGGCGGCGCGCTGTATATAAAGGCAAGCTCATTGCCGCTATAGGAAAAAAATGGCCGCTATTCAAATGAATGAAGTTTCAACGGCAGAAAACCGTTTCAATATGGTTGAATGCCAGCTCAAGCCCGGCGGTATTCGCAATTATCGCGTGAGCAAACAAATGAGTAGCGTACCGCGCGAAGCCTTTATTAGCGGCACATCGCGCGATTTGGCTTATGCCGATTTGCAACTGCAATGCGCAGCCGGTGAAGCAAGCCGCACCATGCTTACCCCGATCGCTTTGGCTCTTTTGATTGAATTGGCTGATATACAAGCCAATGATGTGGTGTTGGATATCGCGGGCGGCACAGGCTATTCGGCGGCGGTGCTTGCCGGATTGGCCTCCACCGTCATTGCGTTGGAAGATGATGAGGCTTTCAACGAAAAAGCCGGAGCCATTTGGCAGGATTTGGGCATTAACAATGCTGTTGCCGTTGCCGGGGCTTTGCCGGAAGGGCAGGCCAAACAAGGGCCTTTTGACGTGATTTTTGTCAATGGTTGCTTGGCCGAAACACCGACCACTTTGCTTGAACAATTAACCGAAAACGGTCGGCTTGTTTGCGTGCAAAAGGTTGACGGAACGGAAAAAGCGCATATTTACCGCCGTATCGGTGACAGATTATCGAAGCAAATTGCGTTTGATAATGCAGCACCGGATTTGGCGGTTTTCGACCCGGTGCCTGCGTTTGAGTTTTAGGCACGGCTTGATACGCTTTTTAGAATCAGGCGGGATGAGTTTATGAAAACAATAAAAACAATATTGGCGAGCCTATCGCTTTTTTTTGCCTTAACCGGTGCCGCTTTCGCTGTTTCATTGGAAGAGACTTTATCGCAGACTTTGGCACGCAATCCCGCCTTGGCGGCGGCATCATCTACTTATGATGCGCGCTATAAAGAGCAATTCGTCACGTTATCCGACATGCTACCGCAAGTCACCGCCTTCGTTACGGAGACACAAAGCGATACGGAAACGGAGAACTACAGAACCGGCGAAGACGGACCGAGCTCCGTCAATGGTGAGTTGAATACGGACAGCTATGGCCTGCAGGTGACACAACAGCTTTTCACCAGCGGCAAGAATCTAAATGCTTTTAGAAGCAAGCGCGCCGAAGTGAAAGCCGAACAAGCCAAATTGGTCAGCACTGAGCAGCAAATCTTCCTCGGCGCTGTGGCGGCGCATCTTGATGTGATTGAGGCGCGTTCAGTTTTGGAATTGCGCGAGAAAAACCTTAATGTGCTGGAGAAACAGCTGGAGGCGGTGCAAGACCGTTTTTCTGTCGGCGTAGTAACTCGCACAGATGTGGCGCAATCACGTGCCGCCGCGGCAGGGGCAAAATCGGCCAAACTGGGCGCCGAAGCTGCCTTGCGCGGAGCTGAAGCCGTCTATCGCGAAGTTGTGGGCATTCCACCGGCCGCATTGGAAAATCCGGTCAAACTGCCGCGTTTGCCGCGTTCGCTCGAAAAAGCCATTCAAACGGCACGACGCGAAAACCCTGATTTGAAAAACGCGCAGGAAATGTCAAAAAGCGGCAGATATACAAGCTACAGCACGGTCGGCAGTGTGCTGCCGCAAATTAATTTGACCGGTCGGTACAGCAAAACGGAAGACCCGTCTTTGCTTTCCAAAGGAATGGAAAGCGAAGTCACCTCAGTGCAAATGACTTTGACGGTGCCGATTTTTCTCGGCGGTAAATCCATCGCCATTTCGGCCTCGCGAGATTTCAGTAATGCGCTGAAGCAAAATGTGCATGTGGCCTCAAATACGGTCGAGCGTGAGGTGATTATAGCTTGGAACAATATGCAAGCCACCAAATCGGCCATTGATGCGACGCAAGAACAAATCAAGGCTTCCGAATTGGCCCTTGAAGGTGTGCGGCAAGAAAACACGCTCGGCACACGCACCAATCTTGACGTTCTGAATGCCGAGCAGCTTTTGCTCGACGCGCGCGTTGCCCTTGTGCAGGCCGAGCGCAATCAATATGTCGCGGCCTATAATCTGCTGGCGACAACGGGGCGGTTGACGGCGAAGCGCTTGCGTATTGAAGCGGCGGATATTTCCGGAAACTGATTTGAGTTGTGTGCCCATCGGGCTGTTGGCGTTTTTGACAACGGAGACGATTATGGACGAGGCGACACTCGCTGAGGGTGATAATACTGACGAAATCATTGGCGCCATTCGACGCATTATGTCAGCCGATGAGGAAATTCTTACGGGTGAAGCCGGGACGGGGACTTTCTCAAAAGAAGCGCGGGAACGCGTTTTTGCGGCACTGGACCGGCTGGCCGGCGGTGAGGAAAAGCCACCGACAGTTCTTGAAGCATTGATATTGGAGAAGCTTGACCCGCTTTTGCAAGATTGGCTGGATCGCAATTTGCCGCCATTGGTTGAGCGGCTGATGCGCGAAGAAATTCAGGGGCTGGTGCAAATGGCGGTTGCGCGCAATGAAAGCACGGAAGAAGCCACCCCCGAAACCGAGCCAGCGACTTGATGTAAGCAACGGCTTGGTGTAACTCACGAGCAGGTAAAGCACGTGATTGATAATGGCTGACAGTAGTAAGCTCGATAAAACTTTTGACCCGACGGCAATCGAAACCCGCCTTTACGAGGCGTGGGAAAGCGAGGGCTGTTTTAAAGCCGGGCGGGCGCCCGAGGCCGAGCCATACACCATCGTCATTCCGCCGCCCAATGTCACGGGCAGCCTGCATATGGGGCATGCGCTTAACAATACGCTGCAAGATATATTATGTCGATTTGAACGGATGCGCGGGCGCGATGTGCTTTGGCAGCCGGGCACCGACCATGCCGGTATTGCGACGCAAATGGTGGTCGAACGGCAATTGGCCGAGCAAGGCAATGAAAGCCGCCGCGAAATGGGGCGCGAGAAGTTTTTAGAGCGCGTCTGGCAATGGAAAGAGGAAAGCGGTTCGACCATTACCCGCCAGCTGCGTCGTTTGGGGGCAAGCTGCGATTGGAGCCGCGAGCGCTTCACTATGGATGCGGGGCTGTCCAAAGCGGTGCTCAAGGTTTTCGTGACGCTTTATGAGCAGGGGCTGATTTACAAAGACAAACGCCTCGTTAATTGGGACCCGGGCCTGTTGACCGCGATTTCCGACCTTGAAGTTGAGCAGCGCGAAACCAATTCGCATCTCTGGCATTTCAATTATCCGCTTGAGGATGGCAGTGGGCATATTACTGTCGCCACCACACGGCCGGAAACCATGTTGGGTGATACCGGCGTTGCCGTGCATCCTGAAGACGAGCGTTATAAAGATCTCATCGGCAAGAATGTTGTGCTGCCGATTGTCGGGCGTCTTATCCCGATTATTGCCGATGAATATGCCGACCCTGAAAAAGGTTCAGGCGCAGTGAAGATTACACCGGCGCATGACTTTAATGATTTTGAAGTCGGCAAACGTTGCGGCCTCGCCGCGATAAATATGCTCGACCAACACGCCGCCATTGATTTGTCTGATGAAGCTTTCGACACAATGGACCGTAAAGATGAGTGGCATGGCCTTGACCGCTATGAGGCGCGCAAGAATATTGTCGCGACATTGGAAGGGCTGGGGCTGGTCGATAAAATTGAGCCGGACACGCATATGGTGCCTTATGGCGACCGCTCCAATCAGGTGATCGAGCCGTGGCTGACCGACCAATGGTATGTCGATGCCGAGGCCATGGCCAAGCCCGCCATTGAAGCAGTGAAAAGCGGCGCGACCAAATTCGTACCGCCCAATTGGGACAAAACCTATTTCGAGTGGATGAACAATATCCAGCCCTGGTGCATTTCGCGCCAGCTTTGGTGGGGGCATCAAATCCCCGCTTGGTATGACGAAGATGGCAATGTGTTTGTGGCGGAAAGCGAAGAGGCCGCGCAAGCGCAAGCGGGCGAGGGCGTTGCCCTGACGCGCGATGAAGATGTGCTCGATACTTGGTTTTCTTCTGCGTTGTGGCCGTTTTCGACTTTGGGCTGGCCCGATGAAACGCCTGAATTGGCGCGCCATTACAAAACCGATGTGCTGGTTACCGGCTTTGACATCATCTTTTTCTGGGTCGCCCGCATGATGATGAGTGGTCTGCATTTCAAAGATGAAGTGCCGTTCCATACCGTCTATGTGCATGCGCTGGTGCGTGACGAAAAGGGTCAGAAAATGTCCAAGTCGAAGGGCAATGTGGTTGACCCGCTGGAGATTATGGATAAATACGGCGCCGATGCACTGCGCTTCACCTTGTCGGCAATGGCGGCGATGGGGCGCGACATCAAACTGGCCGAAAGCCGCGTTGAAGGCTATCGCAATTTCGCCACCAAGCTTTGGAATGCAGCGCGCTTTTGCGAAATGAATGATTGTTTTGAGGCGGGTGAGTTCGACCCCACCAAAGCCTCATTGCCGCTCACGCAATGGCTGGTCGGCGAAGTGGCGCGCGCGCAAAACGCCGTCACCACCGCATTGGAGGCCTATCGTTTTAACGATGCGTCAAACGGCGTTTATCAATTTATCTGGAACAGCTTTTGCGACTGGTATGTCGAACTGGCCAAGCCTGCCTTGCAAGGTGCTGATGGTGTTGCGAAAGCCGAGGTGCAAGCCGCCACGAAATGGGCGATGGACCAAGCACTGCGTTTGCTGCACCCGTTCATGCCTTTCGTCACTGAAGAAGTTTGGGCCAAAACCGCACAGCGCGACAATCATTTGATGCTGGATGTCTGGCCGAACTTTCCCGAAAGCTTCATCAATGAAGCGGCGGATGCCGAGGTAAGCTGGTTGATTGCGGCAATCGGTGAAATTCGCTCAGTGCGTTCAGAAATGAATGTGCCGGCCGGTGCGCAAGTGCCTCTTGTCGTGGTAGGGGCTGACGCTGCGACGCAAAAACGCTTGAGCGAAACAAACGCCGTGCTGAAGCGTCTGGCGCGTTTGGCCGATATTTCTGAAGCCGATGCCGTGCCGGAAGGCGCGGTGCAAACGGTTCTGGGTGAGGCGACATTCGCGCTGCCTTTGGCCGATGTGATTGATGTCGATGCCGAGAAGGCGCGTCTTGCCAAAGACATCAGCAAAGTCGAAGGCGAGATTAAGAAAATCTCCGGCAAACTGGGCAATCAGGGCTTTATGGATAAAGCACCGGAAGCGGTGATTGAAGAAAACAAAGCGCGCCTTGCCGAAGAAGAAGCGCGCCGTGACAAGCTGCAATCTGCGCTGGCAAGATTGGGCTAGCCGTAAGTCGAATAAAACGCATAGGCCGTGACCAACCAGCAGATGGATAGGCTGGCGCGTTTGACGCTAACGTCAGAGACATAGTCGGTCAGTCGTGCCGCGCCATAGCTGCCAATGCCGATGCCGACCAGCACAGCGAGACCGCCCAACCAGTCAATCTTGCCCTCAGCGGCAAACAGGAAAATCGCTGCCAATGAGGAGACAGTAGCGAAAAGCAGTTTCATGCCGTTCATGGCGCGCACGGCGGTATAGCCGCCCAGCGACAAACCGGCGAGGGTGAGAATGCCGAAGCCGCCCTGAAAATAGCCGCCATAAATACAGGTGAGGAAAATCGCGAAAGCACCGATGGCTTTTATCCGCGCCCCGCCCAGTTGCGCGGCGGCGCGTTCCAATTGTGGCCCTGCCATGAACAATAGCGTTGCCAGTAAAAGCAGCCACGGCACGGCAGCCGCAAAAAGCTGAGGGTCGGTTTGCAGTAAAGCCCAGCCGCCAATCAACCCGCCGATAAAGGCTAACGGCATTTGCCACATCAGGTCTCGCCAATAACCCTGCATATGTTTGCGATAGCCAATCACGCCCGTGATATAGCCGAATGTGGCAGCGAAGGTGTTGGTGGCATTGGCAATGATGGGTGGCATGCCGGTAAAAACCAGCGCGGCAAAAGTGATGCCGCTACCGCCACCGGCCAGCGCATTCATCGTGCCGCCGACCAGCCCGGCGATAAAAAGCAGGATGGTGTCCACTAAACGTCCAGCTCAATCACCACCGGCACATGGTCAGAGGGTTTTTCCCAATCGCGTGTGTGGCGGTGAATGTCGAAGCCGTTAAACCTGTCTGCCGCCAGCGGCGACAGCAGATGATGATCAATACGAATGCCGTTATTCTTCGGCCATGCACCCGCTTGGTAGTCCCAGAATGTATAAGTGTCGTCGCCGGTTTGTGCTGATGAGGCCACTGCCTCGGTCAGACCCAGATTGACGATGCGCCGAAACGCGGCATGGGTTTCGGGCCGAAATAGCGCGTCGCCTTCCCATGCGGTCGGGCTGTAACAATCTTCCGGTGCCGGAATAACATTGAAATCGCCGGAAAGGGCAAAAGCCTCTTCATAGCCGAGCAGCGTCTGCGCGTGCTTCTCCAGCGCGGCCATCCAGTTCAGCTTATAGATATATTTTTCGTGCTGTCCCTCATCGCCGGTCGGATTGCCATTTGGCAGATAAATCGAGGTAACGCGCAGCGCGCCCTTATCGGTTGAAACAACGGCCTCGATATAACGCGATTGCTCATCTTTGAAATCAGGCAAGCCGCGCGTCACATCTTCCAACGGCATCTTTGAAAGCAGCGCCACGCCATTATAGGTTTTCTGGCCATGCGTCTCGACATTATAGCCAAGTGCCTCTATCTCGGCGCGCGGGAAAGCCTCATCAACGCATTTCAATTCTTGCAAGCCAACCACATCGGGTTGCACTTCTTCCAACCAGCGCAGCACATTGGGCAGACGCGCCTTGATCGAGTTCACGTTCCAACTGGCAAGTTTCATGATTTATATGTCGAAACTGGTGCCGCAGCCGCATGAGGCAGTGGCATTGGGGTTTTTAATCTGAAAGCTGGCACCAATCATATCATCGACCCAGTCAATCTCGCTGCCTTCCATATATTGTATCGACATTTCATCGACCAGTACGGTCACGCCGTCGCGCTCGAAAGTCAGGTCGTCATCGGCTTTGTCGCTATCGATTGAAAACACATAGGAAAAGCCGGAGCAGCCGCCGCCTTGCACGGCCACACGCAAGCAGCTTCCCGCCGCTTCTTGAGCGAGAATTTTGCTGATTTGCGCGGCTGCGCTTTCGGTAATGGCGAACTGTTGCATAGGTTGAAAATAGGGCGGTTCATCAAACGATTCAAGATAAGTTGCTGATTATGGATGTGACCGAATATCAAGGTGAATTGACGCGCGCGCATTGGGATTTGTTGCTTGATGCTGATCCGCATTTTGACGCGGTGCTGGCCTATACGCCGCCGCAACATGGTGAGGCAGAGGTTTTCATTATTGGCGAAGCCAAAACCCCCTACGCGATTTGTGTCATTGTGCCGATCGAGGGCGGTTTTGAAATCAAGAATATAGCCACCACGGTAATGATGCGGCGGCACGGCATGGCCAGCGCGCTTATTCAGCGGGTAATTGATTTGGCGCGTGAACGCGGTGCTGGTTTTGTTGAAATCGGCACAGCGACGACGAGCCGCGACCAGATACGGCTTTATGAAAAGCTGGGCTTCAAGCAAGACGGTATTTTGCGCGATTATTTCTTGAGCTATCCCGAGCCGATTATCGAAAACGGCTTGCTGGCGCGCGATATGGTGATGTTTCGGTTGAACTTATAAACTTCCATTTAACTTATTGAAATTAGACTCCTTCCCGTGTGTTGCGCGGCTTGGCACAGTGCCGAAAAAGAGGTCGTCATGGATAAGAATAAAAACGCACAGGCTTGGCGATGGCGCAGGGGGCTTTTTCCCATTGTGCTGGCTTTTATTGTTACTTTTTTGCTCGGGCTGGCGCTGACCGGTTGCACAAAGCTTGAGGTCACGCCACCCGATTACAGTCTACGCTTGTCTGAAAACAAGCAATTACAAAAGCCGTTTGACCGCGTTTGGGCGCGCGCCATTGGCTGGTTTGATGCCAATGAGTTGGCGATTGAACGGATTGATGAAAGCACCGGCTATATTGAAGGCAAGTTGGCGGAAACCAAAGAGAGCCCGTTTATGGATTGCGGCACGGTAGCGACGCGTAATATCGTCAGCCAGCCGAACTTCACGCAAAGCGGTTTGGTGCGTATGCAGGTAAGTGGACGCGATGCGCCCAGCACTTCGGTGACGGTTTACATGACCGGCACCTATCGCTTTTCGGTGTTCGACCGCTATGCCGGACGCGAAGTGTATCGCTCCGGCCCGTGTGTTTCGACCGGTGAATTGGAAAAGCGCATTTTCGCTTTTCTCGACAGCTAGGCTTCCCTCGCGCCTCAAAGCGGCCTAAATATGAAGCATGACCCACGCCGTCTATCACGCGCCCTATGCTTGCCATCCCGATGCCTCGCGCGGGCGGCAGCATAATGAGCCGGAAAGCAAAACCCGCACGCCCTATCAGCGCGACCGTGATCGCATTTTGCATTGCGGCGCATTTCGTCGGCTGAAGCATAAAACACAGGTTTTTGTTGCCCATGTCGGTGACTATTACCGCACGCGCTTGACGCATTCTTTGGAGGTCGCGCAAATCGGCCGTTCCATTGCGCGCGAATTGGGCTTGGACGAAGAACTGACTGAAACCCTGTCATTGGCGCATGATCTCGGCCATACCGCTTTCGGTCATGCCGGGGAAGATGCGCTGGACGAAGCCATGCAGCCCTTTGGCGGTTTTGACCACAATGCTCAGACCCTCCGCATCGTCACCAAATTGGAGAGGCGCTACATCCAATTTGATGGGCTGAATATGACATGGGAGACTTTGGAAGGGCTGGTCAAACATAACGGCCCGCTGCTCGGCAAGGGCGAGGGCATTAATGATTTGCCGTTTGCGCTTAGAGAGCACGCGGCGGTGCAGGATTTGCAGCTTGAAAGCTGGCCGTCACTTGAGGCGCAAGTGGCTGCACTGTCTGATGATATTGCCTATAATAATCATGATATTGATGACAGCATCCGCGCCGGACTGATTACGCTTGACGATTTGCGCCAGCTTCCGCTGACCGGCGATATTCTCGCCGCCATTGACAAAACCCACGGCGAGATTGACGAAAAACTGGTGCGCCATGAATTGGTGCGCGAGATGATTTCCGTAATGATTGCCGATTTGGTCGGCGTGGTGCGCGACGGGCTGGAGAAAGACAAGCTGGAAACAGCGGATGATGTGCGCAGGCTGGGCCGCGCGCTAGCGGTGTTTTCGCCGGAGATGGAAGTCAAACACCGCGAAATAAAAAGCTTTCTGCATGACCGCGTTTATCGCCATCACACGGTCAATGGCTCGATGAGCAAGGCGCGCCGTATTATGCGTGACTTGTTTGATTTGTATCTGGCTGAGCCGGAAGTGCTGCCTGAGGAGTGGCGCGGTGCGGCACTGGACGGTGATGAAACCATGAAGGCACGGATTATCTGCGATTATATGGCCGGTATGACTGACCGCTTCGCAATGGAAGAGCACCGCCGCTTGTTCGACATTTCTGACACGATGATTTAGAAGACGCGCATGAACCTTTTCGCTGAAATGGAAATGGAAATCCGCTCTGCGCTGACCGCTTTGCAGGGGCAGGGCAAGTTGGCCGACGGCTTGGATATGACGCGCTTGACGGTGGAGCCGCCGCGCGACGCATCACATGGTGATATGGCGACCAATGCGGCCATGGTGTTGGCCAAAGCGGCACAGATGAAGCCGCGCGATTTGGCTGAATTGTTGGTCGAAGAAGTGCTGAAATCGGATTTGATTGAGGCGGCAGAGATTGCCGGACCGGGTTTTGTCAATTTGCAACTGGATAAGGCAGCATGGCATCGGCTTGTGCCGCATATTTTGCACAGCGGCAAGGCCTATGGCGATGGTGAAAGCGGCGATAAGGTTAATGTTGAATATGTCTCAGCCAATCCGACCGGCCCGATGCATGTCGGCCATGCGCGCGGCGCGGTGGTCGGTGACGTGCTGGCGCGTTTGCTTGAAAAAACCGGCAGCGATGTCGCGCGTGAATATTATATCAATGATGCAGGCGCGCAGGTTGATGTGCTGGCGCAATCGGCCCTGTTACGCATGCGCGAAGCAAAAGGCGAAACCATTGGCGAGATTCCTGACGGACTTTATCCCGGTGACTATCTGGTGCCGGTGGGTGAAAATTTGGCCACAATGGATGTGCCGAAAGAAGAAGCCGAAGCGCTTACTATGGCCAAGTCTGTCGCTCTGCCGATGATGATGGATATGATCCGTGAAGATTTAGAGGCGCTCGGTGTGGTGCATGATTTTTTCCGTTCCGAGCAAGCGCTGCATGATGATGCATCGGTTGATAAAGCACTTGATGAACTGACCTCTAAAGATCTGATTTATCAAGGGGTTTTAGAGCCACCAAAGGGCAAAGAGCCGCCGCCTGATTGGGAGCCAAGCCCGCAAACATTGTTCAAATCCACCGAATTTGGCGATGACAGCGACCGCGCATTAAAGAAATCTGACGGCAGTTGGACGTATTTCGCGCCGGATATTGCCTATCATTTCGACAAATATCAGCGCGGCTATGCGAAAATGATTGACGTTTGGGGCGCTGACCACATTGGCTATATCAAACGCATGCAGTCGGCGGTCAATGCCATAACCGATGGCGAGGCCCAGCTTGAAGTAAAAATTTGTAATTTGGTCAAACTGATGCGCGGCGGCGAGCCGGTCAAAATGTCGAAACGGTCAGGCAGCTTTATCACTTTGCGCGAAGTGGTCGATGAAGTCGGCAAAGATGCGGTGCGCTTCATGATGTTGACCCGCAAAAGTGACGCGCCGCTTGATTTTGATTTTGATTTGGTGAAGGACAAGAGCCGCGATAATCCGGTTTTCTATGTTCAATATGCTCATGCACGCATTTTTTCCGTGATGAAAAACGCCCGTGAATTGGGCTGGCAAGTTGACGATGCGGATTTGGCTACTGTGCCGTTAGATGCGCTCGAACATGAGGCCGAGTTGGCGCTGGTTCGGCTGCTTGGCACTTATCCGCGCATGCTGGCGGCGGCGGCACAAGCGCGCGAGCCGCATCGCGTTGCCTTTTACCTGATGGATTTGGCGGCGGCATTTCACGGGCTTTGGAATCTCGGCAAGGAAGAACTTGATTTGCGGTTTATTCAAGAAGATGATGTAGCGGGCAGCATGGCGCGGCTGGCACTCATTCGCGCCACTGCTCTCACTTTGCGCTCAGGTTTTGACGTTATCGGCGTGACACCGCAAGACGAATTGCGTTAGTCTAACAACAACGGACAAAAGTCCGCCTCATGAGAAAACGCGGAAGAAAACATGTCTCATAACGACCCGGGCGATTTTGAAAAAGAGTTTCTTGATAGCGATGTTGATTTGCGTATCGCGCATCCGTCGCCGGGCGCGGAAATTTATTCGCGTTCATCAAGCCTGAATTTGCCCTCGCTGCGCGCTATATTCATGTTTTTTATTCTCATGGGCGGTGCCGTTGGTGGTACATATTTCTATGCTTTCCAGCAGGGCTTGGAAGAAGGGCAGCGCAGCTTGCCGCCTGTTGTTTTGGCTGAAAAGACGCCGATAAAGGTTGCGCCGGAAAATGTGCCGGGCGGCGTGCCGAGCAAGCCGGAGGATTTGAATATTTATGGCGTGATGCGCGGTGCAGCCGAACCGGAAACACCGCAAGCTGTGCCCAGTTCACCGGCCGATAATGCGACCGGCACGATTGAGAGTTTGATTGCACGCACGGAAGACCCGTTTGAGCAAGCCTTATCGGTTCCCAAATCGGTCGCAGAAGATGAAACGCTGCCGGCAGGAAACAGCATCACTGTGCTGCAAGATGTCCCCAATGTTGTGGTATCACCGCCACGCCCTGATTTAAATCGTGCGCCGCGCGCGGTTGCGGAACCCAAGCCGGCACCGACTCCGACACCCACAGCGACACCAAAGCCAGCACCGGTTATTGCCCGCTCGGGTGAAAGAGAAGACTTTATGGTGCAATTGGCGGCGTCACGCTCTCGCGCTTTGGCGCGCGGCGTTTACTCAAGCCTGCAAGGCAATTACAGCGACTTACTTGGGCAGCGCAATCCACTTATTTTGCGCGTTGACCTTGGTGATAAGGGCATTTTTTATCGTGTCAATGTGCCCGGCTTTGAGAGCCGCAATGCGGCAAGTGCTTTTTGCACCAATTTAAAAAGCCGCGGGCAAGACTGCTTGGTGCGCAAGCAACCTTAATGACAGATTTCTCACCGGCCATATTTGGTTTGCAAGGTCCGACCCTCAGCGACGAAGAAGCAGCGTTTTTTGACGCTGTGTGCCCATGGGGCATAATCTTATTTGCCCGCAATATTGAAAGCCGTGAGCAACTGCGTGCATTGACCAATGAGTTGCGCAACAAGTCGGGCAATTCGCATCTGCCGATACTAATTGACCAAGAGGGTGGGCGCGTGGCGCGGCTTCGGCCGCCGCTTGTTTCTGCCTATCCACCAATGGGGCTGTATGGCGAGATGTATGAACAGGATAGAGCGGCAGCGATTGAGGCAGCGCGTCTCGGCGCGGCTCTATTGGCGCTGGATTTGTTCGAACTGGGCATTTCGATTAATTGTGCCCCTTGTCTGGATTTACGGGGGCCTGAAATGGTGGATGTAATCGGTGATCGCGCCTTTGGTGATGATGTTGAGCGCGTTGTGACACTCGGTCGTGCCGTGATGGACGGGTTCGACATGGGTGGGGTATTGCCAGTTGTTAAGCATATGCCGGGGCATGGCCGTGCCACGGTAGACAGCCATCACGAATTGCCACGCATTGATAGCGATAACGACACGCTGCGGCAGAGCGATTTCGAACCTTTCAAGCAATTAAGTGACGCGCTTCTCGGTATGACAGGTCATTTGCTGTTCACTGCGATTGATAAGGCGGCGGTTAGCACATGTTCTAAAGCCGTGATACGCGATGTCATTCGCGGTCATATTGGTTTTGACGGCCTGCTGATGAGCGACGATATTTCCATGTCGGCTTTGGCCGGAGATATGGGCACACGGGCGACCAGTGCGCTGAAGGCTGGATGCGATGTGGTTCTGCACTGCAATGGTGATATGGCGGAAATGCAAGCCATTGCCGGCATATTGCCTCGAAAGCCGTCAATCGATGCTGCGCCGCGCTTGGCGCGCGTTAATGAAGCGCTGGCCACGCTGACCTGTGATGTGCCGAAAGGCGCGCGCAAAGTCTGGGGAGAACTGATGGCGGATATTTTCCCCGAATCGCAGAACGCGCTATAA